>NZ_JBEXTV010000013.1:2379-154233 GCF_040628835.1 Streptomyces sp. NPDC006134
TACCCCGAAACCGAGCGGCCCCGCAAACCCCGAAACCGAGCGGCCCCGCAAACCCCGAAACCGAGCGGCCCCGCAAACCCCGAAACCGAGCGGCCCCGCAAACCCCGAAACCGAGCGGCCCCGCGAACCCCGAAACCGGGCGGCCCGGAGACCGGCGCCCGCCCCCCAGGGAGCGCGAGCGTGACATGCCGAGGGGGCCGGGGAGTGACCCCGGCCCCCTCGGCGGACCTTCCGTACGGCCCCGGCGGTACTACGCCGACGCCGCGCTCGATCCCGGCGTCCCCTTCCCGCCCGTCGCCGGCACCTTGCCCGTCGCGGCCGTCGCCGCCGCCGACAGCGGCCGGGCGATGTCCTCCAGCGAGCGGCGTTCGGCCTTGACCGCGAGGAACACGGCGACGAGACCGGCCGCGCACATCAGGCCGGCGCCGATCTGGAAGGCGAGGACCGTGTCCGCGACGACGCCGGACTCGGTGAGGTCGGCGAAGATCAGCGGGCCGCTGATGCCTCCGGCGGCGGTGCCGAGGGCGTAGAAGAAGGCGATGGCCATGGCGCGGGTCTCCATGGGGAAGATCTCGGAGACCGTGAGGTAGGCGCTGGAGGCGCCCGCGGAGGCGAAGAACAGCACCACGCACCAGCAGGCCGTCAGGGTGGTCGCCGACAGCGAACCGCGGTCGAACAGCCACGCCGTGCCGAACAGCAGCAGGCCGGACAGCAGGTACGTCGACGAGATCATGACGCGGCGGCCGACCGTGTCGAACAGCTTGCCGAGCACGAGCGGGCCGACGAAGTTGCCCGCGGCGATGACGGCGAAGTAGTAGCCGGTGTGGCCCGGCGGCACGTCGTAGAAGGTGGTGAGAATGGCGCCGAAGCCGAAGGTGATGGCGTTGTAGAGGAACGCCTGGCCGATGAAGAGGGACAGGCCGAGGACGGCGCGGCGCGGGTAGCTGTGGAAGACGGTCTTGGCGATCAGGCCGAAGCCGATGCTCTTGCGCTGGTGGATGGTGATCTCACCGGCGGGCGGCGGCAGCGGCTCGCCCTTCTCCCGCTCCACCTCCCGCTCGACGCCCGCCACCAGTTGCTCGGCGTCCTCGCCGCGGCCGTGGATGAACTGCCAGCGCGGGGACTCCGGGACGTGCCGCCGCACCAGCAGGATGACCAGGCCGAGGACGACGCCGAGGGCGAAGCTGAGCCGCCAGCCGAGGTCCTTGGGGAAGATCGAGGTGTCCAGCATGACGATGGACAGCAGCGCGCCGCCGACCGCGCCCAGCCAGTAGCTGCCGTTGATGATCAGGTCGACCCGGCCCCGGTAGAGGGAGGGGATCAGCTCGTCGATCGCGGAGTTGATGGCCGCGTACTCGCCGCCGATGCCGAAGCCCGTCAGGAACCGGAACAGGAAGAACCACCACGACTCGAACGACAGCGCGGTCAGCGCGGTCGCGGCCAGATAGACGGCCAGGGTCGCCATGAACAGCTTCTTGCGGCCGTAGCGGTCGGTCAGCCAGCCGAAGAAGAGCGCCCCGGAACAGGCGCCCGCCACGTACAGGGCGGCGGCCAGACCGGTGACCTGCGCGGAGGTGATGTCCAGGCCGCTGCCTTCCTCGGCGAGACGGCCGGCGACGTTGCCGACGATGGTGACTTCGAGACCGTCCAGGATCCAGACCGTGCCGAGCCCGATGACGATCATCCAGTGCCACCGCGACCAGGGCAGCCGGTCGAGACGGGCGGGCACGGACGTGGTGACGGTCCCGGTGGAGGCGGGCACGGAGGCCGGTTCCGGTGCTGATGCTGCTGCTGTCATGTGGCTCCCTCTCCGTCGAGCGACCCCCTCCCGTCTGCCCCGGGACCGGGACGATCACGCCCGACGAACCCGGGACTACGCTCCCAGCATGCGGGAGACGGTGTAGATCAGCAGCCCGGCGAGAGAGCCGACCACCGTGCCGTTGATCCGGATGAACTGCAGGTCGCGGCCGATGTGCGCCTCGATCTTCTTCGTGGTGTGCTCGGCGTCCCAGCCCGCCACCGTGTCGGTGATCAGGGAGGTGATCTCCCGCCGGTAGGTGGTGACCACGTACACCGCGGCGCCCTCCACCCAGGAGTCGACCTTGCCCTGGAGCTTGTGGTCGGAGGCCATGCGGGCGCCGAGGGAGAGCAGCGAGGCCCGCACCCGCAGCCGCAGTTCGCTGCGCTCGTCCTCCGCCGCCGAAACGATCATGGATCGTACGGCCGTCCAGGCGGACGCGATCAGATCCTGGACCTCGCCGCGGCCCAGCACCTCGGACTTCAGCCGCTCCACCCGCGCACGCGTGTCGGTGTCGGACTGGAGGTCGGAAGCGAAGTCGGTGAGGAACCGGTCCAGGGCGCCGCGCGCCGGATGGGCGGGCATGTCGCGCATCTCGGTGACGAACCGCAGCAGTTCCTTGTAGACGCGCTCGCCGACCTTGCGGTCCACGAACCGGGGCGTCCAGCCGGGCGCCCCGCCCTGCACGGCGTCCATCACGGAGTCGCCGTGCGCCACCAGCCAGTCGTGGGCACGGGAGACGATCAGGTCCACCGCCCGCCGGTGGCCGCCGTCGGCGACGACCTTCTCCAGCATCTTGCCGATGCCGGGGGCGACCTCCTGCGCGTTCGCACGGCGCGTGATCGCCTCCCCCACCACCGCCTGCACATCCGAGTCCCGCAGGACCGTCAGGGCACCGCGCAGGGCCGCCGACAGCTCCGCCGTGACCCGGTCGGCGTGCTCGGGCACCGCCAGCCACGCACCCAGCCGGCTGCCGATGCCGACGGCCCGCAGCCGCTGCCGCACCACGTCCTCGGACAGGAAGTTCTCCCCGACGAACTCGCCGAGCGAGACACCGAGCTGGTCCTTCTTGGTGGGAATGATCGCGGTGTGCGGGATGGGCAGGCCCAGGGGGCGGCGGAAGAGGGCGGTGACGGCGAACCAGTCGGCGAGCGCGCCGACCATGCCGGCCTCCGCGGCGGCGGAGACGTACCCCGCCCAGGCGCCCGCACCCGCGTGGGAGGCCCACTCGGCCAGCGCGTACACCAGGGCGACGAACAGCAGCAGCCCGGTGGCGGTGAGCTTCATACGGCGCACCCCGCGCCGCTTCTCCTCGTCCGCCGGGCTGAACGCGGCCATCGCGCGGTTCATCGCGGCACCGGAGCGGGCAGACTGCCCACCGGCGCCGCCCGCGGCACCGTCCCCCGCGCCGTCCCCGGCCCCGCCGGGAAGTCCCGTACTCGTCCGTTCCATCCGCTCCACCCGTTCGGTGATCCCGCACACATTGTCCCTTCCCGTCCGACTCCCGGAACGGAACACAAGTTCCCGGCGTCTGTCCGGTCGGGGGAACGGCAGAGGGTCCCGCCGGCCCTCCCCGGCCCATGACGCATCATGGGCCCATCGGCTCGGAGCCTCGGGCTCCCGTCTCCCCAGGAGAACAGCACCGCATGACCCGGGGTCGTGGCCACGCCCTGCTCGCCGCCATCGTCGCGACGATCGCGGCCCTGTCCGTCGCCCTCTACGCCGGAGTGGCGGCCGACGACGGTACGGCGCACCGCGCCGGCCCTCCCGGCAGCCCCCACCCGCACAACTCCGCCGCCCCCGCCTCCACCGGCAACTGGGTCGGCACCTGGGCCACCGCACCGGCCGGAGCCGAACCGGGCACCGAGGCGACCGGCCTGGCCGGCCGCTCGGTCCGCAACGTCGTGCACACGACCGTCGGCGGTACGAGTGCCCGCATCACCCTGTCCAACCTCTACGGCCGCACCCCGCTGACCATCACCCACGCCTCCCTCGCCCTGGCCGCCGGCGACGGCTCCGCCGCCGCGCTCCCCGGCACCATGCGGCGGCTCACCTTCGCCGGCAGCCCCCGGACCGTCATCCCCTCCGGCGGGCAGGTGACCAGCGACCCCGCCCCCCTGGCCGTCCCGCACGACACCGACGTCCTGGTCACCACCTACTCCCCCACCCCGTCCGGGCCGGTCACCTACCACCCGCACGCCCGGCAGACCAGCTACCTCGCCGACGGCGACCGCACCGAGGACGTCACCCCCGCCGCGTACACCGAGCGGACCCCGTACTGGCGCTACCTGACCGCGCTGGACGTGCTGAGCCCCGAGGCGGACGGCACCGTCGTCGTCCTCGGCGACTCGATCACCGACGGCGTCTCCTCCACCATGGACGCCGACCGCCGCTGGACCGACGTCCTCGCCGCCCGGCTGCGCGCGGCGCGGGAGGCCGGACGGAACGTGCCGCACTACGGCGTCGTCAACGAGGGCATCAGCGGCAACCGGGTCCTGACCGGCGGGCGGGGCCGCCCCGCCGACAACCCCAGCGCCCTCAGCCGGTTCCCCCGCGACGTGCTGGGCCGCACCGGCGTCCGGGCCGTCGTCGTCGTCCTCGGCGTCAACGACATCCTGCGCCACCCGGGCGCCGCCGACCCGGACCGCATCCTGGACGGGCTGCGCACCCTGGTCGGCCAGGCCCACGCCCGCGGCCTGAAGGTCGTCGGAGCGACCGTGATGCCGTTCGGGGGCCACCGCGGCCACACCGCCGCCCGCGAGGCCGTACGGCAGGAGATCAACGCCGAGATCCGCGCCGGCCGGGTGTTCGACGCGGTCGCCGACTTCGACAAGGCGCTGCGCGACCCGTACGACCCGCGCCGGCTGCGCTCCGACTACGACTGCGGCGACCACCTGCACCCCAGCGACAAGGGGTACGCGCGGATGGGCGAGGTGTTCGACCTCGACGACCTGAAGGGGGCGGCTCCGGCGACGCTGTGAACGGACGCGGAAGCCACGAGGGCGGGACCTCCGAAACCCTGCCCCCCGGCCCCGGAACCCTGGGAAAACGCCCGTCGGCCCTCGGCCCTCCGCGCCCCCTCAGTCCTCCCCGCGCCTGCGGCGCTCCCGCTCCTCCCGGTGCCGCTCCCGCTCCTCCCCGCGCCGGTCGCGCAGATCGCGCACCATGTCGCGGTGGCCCTCCAGCATCCTGCGGTGGGCGTCCATCGCGTCCTGCCGGATCGAGTCCCGCAGCTCCTTCCGCGCGGCCTTGCGCTCCAGCCTCTCCTGGCGGCGCTCCTCCTTCAGCCGCTGCCGCTCCGCCCGGGTCAGCTTGCGCTCCACCCCCACACCGCCCCAGAAGGCGAACCCGGTCAGGACCACGCGCGGGGCACCGGGGTCGCCGGGCACGCCGTCCTCGTCGTGATCGAACCCGCCCATGACGCCCATCCCCCGCACCACCACCTCGACACCGGGCGGCACGATCACCTCCACCCCGCCCATGACCGCGATGCAGTTGATCTCGACCTCGCGGTCCGCGAACCGCGCCTCCCGCAGGTCTATCTCGCCGCCGCCCCAGAAGGCGAAGCAGTTGAACCGCTTCGGCACGGTCCAGCGCCCCTTGCGCTGGAAACCGGACAGGACGGCGACGGCCCACGTCGACGTCCCCTCGCCGCCGACGATCCGCTCCGCCCAGCCCCCGTCCCCGGCGGGCTCCTTCACCATCGACACCCGGGGCGCGGCACCAACCGGCAGATCCCGGGTGATCGGCGCCAGCTCCCCGTACGTCCGGGCCTTGTACGTGGCGTCCAGCCGCTCCTCGAACTCCGCCATGTCCAGCCGCCCCTCGGCGAGGGCGTCCCGCAGGACCTCGGCGACTCGTTCACGGTCGGCATCGGATGCGCGCAGTTCAGGGGCGTCGTCGGTCATGGACAGCAGCCTACGAGCCCGGCGCGCACCGCACTACGCACTTGACTTGTCCGCGTACATCCTGGCGATCACCGCTTCGATGTCCGGCTCCCGCACCGACAGGTCGACCAGCGGATACTCCGCCGCGATCCGCGCCACCAGCCCGGCCGCCGGCGCCGACGCCGGGAACGCCAGCCACTGCCGGGGCCCCTCCACCCGCACCACCCGCGCCGGCGCCGGGACGTCGACCGGCGGCAGCTCCCGCTCCAGGTCCACCACCAGCGTCCGTTCACCCTCCCCCGCCTCGTGCAGCCCGGCCACCGGACCGTCGTACACCAGCCGCCCGTGGTCGATGACCATGACCCGGGAGCAGAGCTGCTCGATGTCCTGCAGGTCGTGCGTGGTCAGCAGCACCGTCGTCCCGCGCTCCGCGTTCAGCTCCCGCAGAAAGCCCCGCACCTTCGCCTTGGACACCACGTCCAGGCCGATCGTCGGCTCGTCGAGGTAGAGCACCTCCGGATCGTGCAGCAGGGCCGCCGCGATGTCACCGCGCATCCGCTGACCCAGCGACAACTGCCGCACCGGCACGTCCAGCAGACCCCCCAGCTCCAGCAGCTCCACACACCGGTCGAGGTTCTCCCGGTAACGGGCGTCCGGGATGCGGTACATGCGGTGCGCCAGCCGGTAGGAGTCGATCAACGGCAGGTCCCACCACAACGTCGTACGCTGCCCGAACACCACCCCGATACGGTGCGCGAGCCGGACCCGCTCACGGGAGGGGTCGATCCCGGCCACCCGCAGCCGGCCCCCGCTCGGAGTGAGGATGCCGGTGAGCATCTTGACCGTGGTGGACTTCCCGGCACCGTTCGGGCCGATGTAGCCGACCATCTCCCCCCGGGCCACGGTGAACGACAGCCCGTCCACGGCCCGCACCCGCCGCCGCTCCCGCTTCAGGAACCCGGCCCTGCGACGCACGTCGAAAACCTTCTCCACCCCGTCGAGCACGATGAACCCGTCATCCACGCCCCGCCCACCCCCTGACTCCCCGCCCCCCGCCACGGACTGGCCCCCCACACCCGTCACATCCAACCCACCCGTCCCGCCCGTCACATCCGACCCACCCGTCCTGCCCGTCACATCCAACCCACCCGTCCCGCCCGTCACATCCGACCCACTCGTCCCGCCCGTCACACTCGACCCACTCGACGCACCCGTCACATCCGACACCGACTAGCTCCCCGTACTCCGATACGACCGCAGCCCCGCCCGCCACGCCAGCCCCGCCAGCACACAGCACACCCCGGCGGCCACCGGCGACGCGAACGCCACCCACGACGGCAGCCGCAGCGGATACGGCCGCCCCAGCACATACGACGCCGGCAGCCAGTTCACGAACGCCAGCGGCAGCACGAACGTCACCCCCCGCACCAGCTCCTGCGCGAACAACGTCGGCGGATACTGCAACAACGTCGTCCCGCCATAGGTGAACGCGTTCGACACCTCCGCCGCGTCCTGCGCCACGAACTGAAACGCCGCCCCCGCCACGAACACCGCACAGAAGATCACCGCCCCGCTCACCAGCATCACCGGCATCAGCACCACCCGGCCCGGCGTCCAGTCCACCTCCACAGCCGTCAGCGCCCAGCCCAGCACCAGCGCCCCCTGCGTGACCCGGCCCACCCGGCGCAGCGCGAACCGGTCCGCCGCCAGCTGCGCCAACACCGGCGCCGGACGCACCAGCAGCGTGTCCAGCGTGCCGTCCCGCACCCGGCGCCCCAGCCGCTCCGCCGAACCGACCGCCAGATCCGCCAGACCGAAGGCCACAGCGGACAGGCCGTACAGGAAGGCGATCTCCGGCAGCGACCAGCCGCCGAGCGCGTCCACCCGGGAGAACATCAGCAAGATCGCCACAAAATCGAGCCCGGTCACCACGAAACTCGCCACCGTCGTCATCACGAACGACACCCGGTACGTCATCGTGGAACGAACCCACATCCCCGCGATCAGCAGATAGGCCCGCAGCCCCTCCCCCACCCGGCCCCCGCACACCCCACCGCCACCGGTCCCCCCAGACCGCACCCCACCCCCGTCACCCTCCCCAGGCCACACCCCACCG
This sequence comes from Streptomyces sp. NPDC006134, assembly GCF_040628835.1. Classification (NCBI taxonomy): domain Bacteria; kingdom Bacillati; phylum Actinomycetota; class Actinomycetes; order Kitasatosporales; family Streptomycetaceae; genus Streptomyces; species Streptomyces sp. NPDC006134. The sequence goes on from NZ_JBEXTV010000013.1 coordinate 10,181, forward strand.
CCCCCGCCCTCGCGGGACCGCACACCCACCTCACCCACCCTGCACCACCACCCGCCGCGTCGCCGCCGACTGCACCAGCCGCCCCACCGCCAGCAGCACCACCGCCCACCCCGCCTGGAAGACATACGTCCCCAGCGGATCGGCCTCCCCCAGCAGCACATCCGCCGGCCCCTGCAACAACGACGACCACGGCAGCACCCGCACCACCTCCCCGAGCGCCCCCGGGAACACGTTCAGCGGCAGCAGCATCCCCGAGCAGAAGAACGAAGCCATCCACGCCAACTGCTGCACCCCCGTCCCGTCCATCAGCCAGAACGCCGACAGCGCCACCAGGAACCGGATCGCGAAACTCACCACCATCGCCAGCACCACGGCCACCAAAAACGCCCCCCAGGCCACCACCTCCCCGGGCAACTCCACCGGAAAGAACAACGCCCCCACCGCGAACGGCACCACCCCCCGCCCCAGCAGCTGGAACAGCGCCCGCCCCAGATCCGCGGCCAGCCACCACAGCTGCAGATCCGCGGGCCGGTACAGATCGACCGCGACATCACCCGTACGGATGCGTTCCATCAGCTCGTCCTCGACCCCGCCGCCCCCCAGCGCCAGCGTCGCCAAAAACGCCTGCCCCAGCCACACATACGTCACGGCCTGCGCCTGGTCATACCCTCCGAGCTGCGGCTTCTCCGCCCACAACGCCAGATAGGCATACACCAGAATCAGCCCGAAAACAGTGTTGGTGAAGACCCCGGCCGCAGTGGCCGCCCGATACGTCGCGTACCGTCGGAAGCACCCCGCTGCGACGGCCGCGTACAACCGTCCCGCACCCACCCCGCATCCCTCCTCACCCGCCGGGCACCGAAGCGCAGGAGCCTAGTGCGCCGGCCACCGGCGAACCACGGGATTTCCGGGAGCATGCCGGTCACCGGGAACGGAACGCGCGGTACAGGAGTCTTCACCGGGGGACGCATTTGGCGTACGAGGCCGTACGGGAACGTACGACGCGAAAACAGGAGTCCGTGCACGACATGAGCGACGAGCCGCAGCCGCAGCAGCCGAAGAAGGGCTGGGCACCGGGAACGCCCCAGGCGGCCGACGAACCCGGGGGCGCCAAGGCGCCCAAGCGCAGGCGCACCGGCTGGCGCCGGCTGATCCCCACCTGGCGGATGACGCTGACCATCTGCATCGTCGGCCTCCTGCTGCTGGCCGGCGGCCTCTTCCTCGGCTACTCGATGGTGAAGATCCCGCCCGCCAACGCGCTCGCCACCAAGCAGAGCAACGTCTTCCTGTACGCCGACGGCAGCCAGCTCGCCCGCGACGGCGAGATCAACCGCGAAAGCGTCGGCCTCGCCCAGATCTCCAAGGACGCCCAGCACGCCGTCCTGGCCGCCGAGGACCGCGACTTCTACACCGAGTCCGCCGTCGACCCCAAGGCAATGATCCGCGCCGCCTGGAACACCGCCACCGGCAAGGGCAAGCAGTCCGGCTCCACCATCACCCAGCAGTACGTGAAGAACTACTACCTGGGCCAGGAACAGACCGTCACCCGCAAGGTGAAGGAATTCTTCATCTCGATCAAACTCGACCGGGAGAAGACCAAGGACGAGATCCTGGAGGGCTACCTCAACACCAGCTACTTCGGCCGCAACGCCTACGGCATCCAGGCCGCCGCCCAGGCCTACTACGGCATGGACGCCGCCGACCTCGACCCCGCCCGCGGCGCCTACCTCGCCGCCCTGGTGAACGCCCCCAGCGAATACGACGTCGTCGCCCACCCCGAGAACACCGACGCCGCCAAGAACCGCTGGAACTACGTCCTCAACGGCATGGTCGAAAAAGGCTGGCTCAGCCCCGCCGAACGCAAGGGCATGAAATTCCCCATGCCCAAGGAGACCACCGTCTCCACCGGCCTGTCCGGACAACGCGGCTACATCGTCCAGATCATCACGGACTACCTGATCAAGAACAAGATCGTCGACGAGGAGTCCCTCGACGCGGGCGGCTACCGCATCACCACCACCCTCCAGAAGGACAAGCAGGACGCCTTCGTCAAAGCCGTCGACGACAACCTGATGTCCAAACTCGACAAGAACCGCAAGGTCGACACCTACGTCCGCGCCGGCGGCGCCTCCGTCGACCCCAAGACCGGCAAGGTCGTCGCCATGTACAACGGCATCGACTACGTCAAGCAGTACACCCCCAACGCCACCCGCCGCGACTTCCAGGTCGGCTCCACCTTCAAGCCGTTCGTGTTCACCGCCGCCGTCGAGAACGGCTCCCGCACCCAGGACGGCCGCCCCATCACCCCGAACACCGTCTACGACGGCACCAACAAGCGCCCCGTCCAGGGCTGGGACGGCGGCCTCTACAACCCCGAGAACGAAGACCAGCACTCCTACGGCAACATCACCGTCCGCGAGGCCACCGACAAATCCGTGAACGCCGTCTACGCCCAGATGGCCGTCGACGTCGGCTCCGACAAGGTCAAGCAGACCGCGATCGACCTCGGCCTGCCCGCCGACACCCCCAACATGTACCCGAGCCCCTCCATCGCCCTGGGCACGGCCACCGCCAGCGTCCTCGACATGGCCGAGGCGTACGCCACCCTCGCCAACCACGGCGAACACGGCACCTACACCCTCATCGAGAAGATCACCAAGGACGGCAGGCAGGAGATCCCCCTGCCCGACCGGAAGGAACGCCAGGCCATCAGCCGCCAGGCCGCCGACACCACCACCTCCGTCCTGCGCAGCGTCGTCCAGAACGGCACCGCCACCGCCGCCCAGGCCGCCGGCCGCCCCGCCGCGGGCAAGACCGGCACCGCCGAGGAGGACACCGCCGCCTGGTTCGCGGGCTACACCCCCGACCTGGCCACCGTCGTCGCCGTCATGGGCCAGGACCCCGTCACCGCCGCACACAAGTCGCTGTACAACGTGATGGGCCTGCCCCGCATCAACGGCGGCGGAGCCCCCACCGAGATCTGGGCCCAATACACCCGGGACGCGCTCAAGGACGAGCCGGTCCGCGACTTCGACCTCCGGCTCCAGGCCGGCGCCGAAGCCGCCCAGCCCCTGCCCGCCGACCCCTCGGCCGGCACCGGCTCCGCCGAACCCTCCGACACCGGCACCCCCTCCGGCGAACCCGACACCGCCAGCCCCTCCCCCGACCAGAGCGGCACCCGAGGCGGCACCGACGGCGGCACCACCACCGGAAGCGACGGCACCGACGGCGCCACCACCGGCGACGGCACCACCGACGACACGACCGGCGGCGACACCGGAACCCCCGACACCACGACCGGAGGCAGCGGCACCACCGGCGCCCCCGGCAGCGGCACCACGGACGGCGGAACCGGAGAAGGCGGCACCGGCCCGACAACGGGCGCGACTCCGCAGATCCTGCCCCGCCGCCCATGACCGGACACCGCCCGGCCGGACACCGGCCGGGCGGACACCGGCCGGGCGGACACCGGCCGGGCGGCCCCACAGACCGGCCGATCAGTGACCGGAGGTCGCCTTCAGCCCCACCACGGCGACCAGCAGCAGACAGATGAAGAAGATCCGGGCGGCGGTCGCCGGCTCACCCAGCACCACCATGCCGAGCACCGCCGCACCGGCCGCCCCGATACCGACCCACACGCCATAGGCGGTACCAATGGGCAGCGTACGAGCGGCATACGACAGCAGAACCATGCTGGCGACAATGCCGGCACCGGTGAACAGACTCGGCACGAGACGCGTGAAACCGTCCGTGTACTTCATCCCGACCGACCAGCCGACCTCAAGCAGACCCGCGACGACCAGCAGAACCCAGGCCACGACGACACCTCCGAAAAAGAACCACAGCGCGAACTGAACGGGGGTGCGTCGTCTTTGCCTTCACCCGGTACGGCGCGTCTCGTCGGGTGATTCCAAGGTAGCAAAGAAAGGACAGAAGGGCCGGTGACCCTGGCCACCAGCCCCTCCGCCCCTCAAAACCGGCGAATCAAAACCGCCGAACCGCAAAGCGGACGATCTACAGGTACAGACCCGTCGAATCCTCCGACCCCTCGAACCGGTCCGCGGCCACGGCATGCAGATCACGCTCGCGCATCAGCACATACGCGATCCCCCGCACCTCCACCTCGGCCCGGTCCTCCGGATCGAACAGAACCCGGTCACCCGGCTCCACGGTCCGTACGTTCTGCCCCACCGCCACCACCTCGGCCCAGGCCAGCCGACGGCCGACCGCCGCCGTGGCGGGAATCAGGATGCCACCCCCGGAACGCCGCTCGCCCTCACTCGTGTCCTGCCGCACGAGTACACGGTCGTGCAGCATCCGGATGGGCAGCTTGTCGTGATGGGTGCTGTGCTCGTTTCTGTTGGCGCTCACGCCCTGAACCTACCTGCCTTCGACGAATGCCCGGACGGGTGGGTGCCCCGAAACCCGGCCCCCTCAGCCCTTACGGCGCCGGGAACCGAGGGCGAACAGCCCCACCACCCCGACCACGACCAGGGCCACGGGCACCACCCGCTCCATCCGGAGCGACCCCTCCTCGTCCACGAACCGCGCCTTCACGTCACTGACCGCACGATTGACGCCGACGTACGCCCGGCCCAGCGTATGGTCGACATTGGCGACGACCTTGGCCTTCGCGTCCCCCATGATCGTCTTGGGGTGCACCCGCACCCCGATCTCGTCGAGCGTCTCGGCCAGCACCTCGCGACGGCGCTTGATGTCCGCCTCGATCTGCGCCGGGGTTCTGGTGTCCGACGTGTCCGCCACCGTACGGCCTCCGAAGTGAAGCTGATGCTGTTCTGGACAGTCTGTCAGCTTCCCGCCGCGCCGCACGGTCAGGACCCCCGGTTACGCTGGATCGATGAGCGAGCGACTGCAGCCCGGGGACGTGGCCCCCGCCTTCACCCTCCCGGACGCCGACGGCAACCAGGTGTCCCTCTCCGACCACAAGGGCCGCAAGGTCATCGTCTACTTCTACCCCGCCGCCCTCACCCCGGGCTGCACGAAGCAGGCCTGCGACTTCACGGACAACCTCGACCTCCTGGCCGGCGCCGGCTACGACGTCATCGGCATCTCCCCCGACAAGCCCGAGAAGCTGGCCAAGTTCCGCGACACCGAATCCCTGAAGGTCACCCTCCTCGCCGACCCGGACAAGACCGTCCTGGAGGCGTACGGCGCCTACGGCGAGAAGAAGCTCTACGGCAAGACCGTCACCGGCGTCATCCGCTCCACGGTGATCGTGGACGAGGAGGGCAAGGTCGAGCGGGCCCTGTACAACGTCAAGGCGACCGGCCACGTAGCCAAGATCATCAAGGACCTGGGCATCTGAGCCCTCCCGAAACGGCCCGTACCGGAACGATCCGGTACGGGCCGTTCCGCATTTCGGGTGTAACCGTCCGATGAGCGTTTCGTTACTCCGTGCGAGGCCACGAACGCATGGCCGGAAACGGAGGGGACCCGATGGGCACCAGGACCAGCACGTACACCAAGGACCGCCTGGAGGAGGCGGCCCGGGGGGCGCGGACCTTGACGGAGGCGTTGGTGCGGTTGGGGGTGGATCCGAAGAGCTGGAAGCGACGGTACGTCTACAACCGGATGAAGGAGCTGGGCGTGGATGTCTCGCACTTCGACCGCGAGGGAGCGAAGTGGACAAGGGAGATCCTTGAGCCTGTGGTCGCCGAGTCGACAAGCGTCTACGAGGTCCTGCGTCGGCTCGGACTCGACCCGGTCGGCGGGCACCACACGAATATCTCCCGGCGCATCAAGGCCTACGGCATCGACACCTCGCACTTCACGCCGGTGGTCCGCACGGAGCGACAGAGGTACAACCAGCGCCGCCGGACCGCCGAGGAGATCCTCGTCGAAGACACGTCGGCACACGCCAGGCGCGTGCCGAGCAGCCGACTCAAGAGGGCGATGCGCGAACTCGGCATGGAGGAACGCTGCGCACTCTGCGGAATCGAGCCGGTGTGGCTCGGGGACCCGCTGCCCCTTGAGGTCGACCACATCGACGGCAACTGGCGGAACAACCGCATCGAGAACCTGCGGCTGCTCTGCCCCAACTGTCATTCGACCACCGACACCTACCGGGGCCGGGGCAAGGGACGCGTCTCATGACCAAGGGGACGCGGTACGTCCGCGAACGAATGGTCGAAGCAGCCGAGAAGTGCGCCGACATCGATGAGGTCATCGCCTTCTTCGGAGCCCGGCCGCACGGAGACCTGCGCCGCTACCTCGCGGGACGGTTCGCCCACTTCGGCATCGACATCTCGCACTTTCGCCCTTGGGGCAGGCGCCCCCGTCCCGCGGAGGAGGCGCTTCGAGCAGCGGTCGCCGAGTCGATCTCCCTGGCAGAGGTCCTACGCCGACTGGATCGGCCCGACAACGGTACGCAACGCAGGCGTCTGCGCGAGTGGATCGCCGAGCACAGGATTTCGACGTCGCACTTCCTCGGGCAGGCCCACCAGCGTGGGAAACCGAGCGCCACTGCCGAACACCCCGAGAAGGTGCTGGTGAAGAGAGACGACAGCATTCATCGAACAGCGACCAATCGCTTGCGCCGCGCACTCCTCGCTGTCGGAGTCACCGAAGAGTGCGCCCGCTGCGGAGTGGGCCCCGTATGGCACGGCAAGCCGATGACTCTGGAGGTCGATCACATCAACGGGGACTGGAGTGACGACCGGCGGGAGAACTTGCGGTTGCTGTGCCCCAATTGCCACGCGACCACCAGCACCTGGTGCAGAGGAGGCCGCCGCGCGTCCCCACAGGGCCCAGTAGAGTAGGCACGGCTGCGGGCCCGTACCCCAGCTGGCTAGAGGGCGCCGGTTTAGGTCCGGTGTGTCGTGGGTTCGAGTCCCACCGGGCCCACCGTACTCAGGGGGCCGCCCGCCGGGCGGCCCCCTTCCTCGTCGCTCAGCCCAGCAGCTCCCGTACCGCCGGTACCAGGGCCCGGAACGCCTTCCCCCGGTGGCTGATCGCGTTCTTCTCGTCCGCCGTCAGTTCCGCACAGGTGCGGGTCTCGCCCTCCGGCTGGAGGATCGGGTCGTAGCCGAAGCCGCCGGAGCCGGCGGGTTCGCGGCGCAGGGTGCCGCGCAGTTGTCCCTCGACGACCCGTTCCGTGCCGTCGGGCAGGGCGAGGGCGGCGGCGCAGGCGAAGTGGGCGCCGCGGTGTTCGTCGGCGATGTCGGAGAGCTGGGCGAGGAGGAGGTCGAGGTTGGCTTTGTCGTCGCCGTGGCGGCCGGCCCAGCGGGCGGAGAAGATGCCGGGGGCGCCGTTCATGACGTCGACGCAGAGGCCGGAGTCGTCGGCGACGGCGGGCAGGCCGGTGGCCTGGGCGAGGGCGTGGGCTTTGAGGAGGGCGTTCTCGGCGAAGGTGGTGCCGGTCTCCTTGACGTCGGGGACGTCGGGGTAGGCGTCGGCGCCGACGAGTTCGTGGGGCAGGCCGGCCTCGGTGAGGATGGCCTTGAGTTCGGTGATCTTTCCGGCGTTGCGGGTGGCGAGGATCAGGCGGTTCATGGGGTTCAGTATTCCGGGCCCCTTGGTGCCTCGCTCAGGGTGTGCAGACCTTGGTGAGTTCGCCGGCGGCGTCGGTGACGGGGCTGATGTCGGGGGTGGGGTCGCCGTTGTCGATGGCGGTGCGGACGTTGCCGATGGCTTTGCCGAGGTCGTCGACGGCTTTGTTGACGTCGGCGTTGTCGGTTTTGTCGCCGATTTTGTCGAGGTTTTTTTCGATGGTGTTGAGGGATTCCTGGAGCTGGGTGGGGTCGTTGGTGGCGTCCTCGGCGGCTTGCTGGAGTGCGGTGACGCTGTCGGCGATGGCGTCGGCGGTCTGGACGCAGTCGAGTGCTTTGTCGACGGCGTCGCAGCCGGTGGTGAGGGCGGTGGTGAGGGTGGTGACGGTCAGGGCCGCGGCGGCGAGGGCGGTGCGGCGGCTGCGGCGGTGGGTCGCGGCCATGGGTGCGGTCCTTCCGTTCGGGTGGAGGGTGGTGGGTGGTGGGTGGTGGGTGGTGGGTGGTGGGTGGTGGGTGTCTGTATGCGTAGGGACGCGGTGGGGGGCGGCCGAGTTGCGTGCCCGGCCGCCTTTCCCTGGTGTGTGCTTGGTGTGTTCTTTACTTGGTGAGGGTGGTGTCGAGTGCCGTGCGCTGGAGGGTGGCGAGGTCGGTGCAGCCGGCGACGGCGAGGTCGAGGAGGGCGTCGAGTTCGTCGCGGGCGAAGGGCTGGGCTTCGGCGGTGCCCTGGACCTCGACGAAGCGTCCGTCGCCGGTGCAGACGATGTTCATGTCGGTTTCGGCGCGTACGTCTTCTTCGTAGCAGAGGTCGAGCATGGGGGTGCCGGCGATGATGCCGACGGAGACGGCGCTGACGGTGCCGGTGAGGGGCTGGCGGCCGGGGCGGATGATTTTTTTGGTCTGGGCCCAGGTGATGGCGTCGGCGAGGGCGACGTAGGCGCCGGTGATGGCGGCGGTGCGGGTGCCGCCGTCGGCTTGGAGGACGTCGCAGTCGAGGACGATGGTGTTTTCGCCGAGGGCTTTGTAGTCGATGACGGCGCGCAGGGAGCGGCCGATGAGGCGGCTGATTTCGTGGGTGCGGCCGCCGATTTTGCCTTTGACGGATTCGCGGTCGCCGCGGGTGTTGGTGGCGCGGGGGAGCATGGAGTATTCGGCGGTGACCCAGCCTTCGCCGGTGCCTTTGCGCCAGCGGGGGACGCCTTCGGTGACGGAGGCGGTGCAGAGGACTTTGGTGTCGCCGAAGGAGACGAGGACGGAGCCTTCGGCGTGTTTGCTCCAGCCGCGTTCGATGGTGACGGGGCGGAGTTGGTCGGGGGTGCGGCCGTCGATGCGTGACATGCGGGTGAGCCTAGCGGGGTGTGCGGAAGGGGCCCTTCCTGTGGTGGGGAGGGGCCCCTTGGGGGTGAGCGGGCGGGCTGTGGGGCCCGGTGGGGCTCACATCATGTCTTCGATGTCCGCGGCGATCGGGTCGGCGTCGGTGCCGATGACGACCTGGATGGCGGTGCCCATCTTGACGACGCCGTGGGCGCCGGCGGCCTTGAGTGCGGCTTCGTCGACGAGCGAGGGGTCGACGACCTCGGTGCGGAGGCGGGTGATGCAGCCCTCGACCTCTTCGATGTTGTCGATGCCGCCGAGCCCGGCGACGATCTTCTCAGCCTTGCTGGCCATGTTCTTTCTCCCTGATCCGAACCGCTTTGTCGCAGTAACCCACAGTTGGCCCATCTTCGCGAGCGGTCATGCGGTGTGTACCGAATGATGGCGTCACGACAGCGGAACCGTCGTCAACTGGTCTACACCACCGGTCGGACGGCCGCCAAACCGCCTCCCCTGTTTCAGTAGGCCGGATCAGACCGGATCAGGCCGGATCAGACCGGATGGAGACCGGATGAGTGCCGACAGCGTGGCCAGTCCCGCTCGTGCCCGCTGGAACAGTTTGTTCCAGGGTTTGCAGAAGATGGGCCGCAGTCTTCAGTTGCCGATCGCCGTGCTGCCGGCCGCGGGCATCCTGAACCGGCTGGGGCAGCCGGATGTGTTCGGGGAGGACGGGCTGGGGTGGACGAACGTCTCCAAGGTGCTGATGGGGGCGGGCGGGGCGCTGCTGGACGGGTCGCTGGGGCTGCCGCTGCTGTTCTGTGTGGGTGTGGCGATCGGCATGGCGAAGAAGGCCGACGGGTCGACGGCGCTGGCGGCGGTGGCGGGGTTCCTCGTCTATTTCAATGTGCTGCGTCAGTTCCCGGAGGACTGTCCCGAGGGGTCCAAGGCGGTGCCGAATGCGGGCTGTCAGTTGGCGGACGGGTCGGTGACGGCTTTCACGTATCAGAATCCGGGGGTGTTCGGCGGGATCGTCATCGGGTTGCTGGCGGCGTTCTTCTGGCAGCGTTATCACCGGACGCGGCTGGTGGACTGGCTGGGGTTCTTCAACGGGCGCCGGCTGGTGCCGATCATCATGGCGTTTGTGGCGATCTTGTTCGCGGCGTTGTGTCTGTGGGTGTGGCCGCCGATCGGGGACGCGCTGGAGAGTTTCAGTGACTGGCTGCGGGGTCTGGGTGCGTGGGGTGCGGGTGTGTTCGGTGTGGCGAACCGGGCGTTGCTGGTGATCGGTCTGCATCAGTTCCTGAATGTGCCGATCTGGTTCCAGTTCGGCAGTTACACCAAGCCGGGTGGGCCGACGGTGCATGGGGACATCAACATGTTCCTGGCGGGTGATCCGGATGCGGGTCAGTTCACCTCGGGTTTCTTCCCGATCATGATGTTCGCGTTGCCGGCGGCGGCGCTGGCGATCGCGCACTGTGCGAAGCCGCATCGCCGTAAGGAGGTGGGCGGTCTGATGCTGTCGGTGGGGCTGACGTCGTTCGTCACGGGGATCACGGAGCCGCTGGAGTATTCGTTCCTGTTCATCGCGCCGGCGTTGTATGCGATGCACGCGGTGTTGACGGGGGTGTCGATGGCGGTGACGTGGGGGCTGGGGGTGAAGGACGGTTTCAGTTTCTCGGCGGGGCTGATCGACTACGTGATCAACTGGAATCTGGCGACCAAGCCTTGGTTGATCATTCCGATCGGTCTGGTCTTCGCGGTCGTGTATTACGCGGTGTTCCGGTTCGCGATCACGAAGTTCGATCTGAAGACGCCGGGGCGGGAGCCGGAGGAGGAGGTGGAGGACGCGGCGAAGGGGTAGGGTGCGTACCCTTTCGCCGTGGTCTCGCAGGGCCCTCGGACGCCGGTCCGGGGGCCTTCGGCATGCTGTCCTGCGGGTACTGCGCGTGATGCTTTGGTCGCTGGAATCGCGGGTTCCTTATGTGCCCTTCATCGTGTTACAACAGGTCTACACCACTGGGTGGTGTAGACCACCACGATGGAGGAAGTATGAGCACCGCCACCGCAACGGCGGCCCCCGCAAAGAAGCGGGGCTCGGGCCTGTTCCAGGGCCTTCAGAAGGTCGGCCGCAGCTTGCAGCTCCCGATCGCCGTACTGCCGGCGGCGGGCATCATGGTCCGGCTCGGCCAGGACGACATCTTCGGCAAGGACGGCCTGGGCTGGGACAAGGTCGCCGCCGTGTTCAACAACGCGGGCGGTGCGCTGACCGGCTCGCTGCCGCTGCTGTTCTGCATAGGCGTGGCCATCGGTTTCGCCAAGAAGGCGGACGGCTCCACGGCCCTGGCGGCCGTGGTCGGTTTCCTGGTCTACAGCAAGGTCCTGGAGGCCTTCCCCGTCACCGAGGCGGTGGTGAAGGACGGCAAGGACGTCGCCGCGACGTACAACAATCCCGGGGTGCTCGGCGGCATCGTCATGGGTCTGCTCGCGGCCGTGCTGTGGCAGCGGTTCCACCGGACCAAGCTGGTGGACTGGCTGGGCTTCTTCAACGGGCGTCGGCTGGTGCCGATCATCATGGCGTTCGTCGGCATCGTCGTCGGTGTCTTCTTCGGTCTGGTCTGGGAACCCATCGGTGAGGGCATCTCGAACTTCGGCGAGTGGATGACCGGCCTGGGCGCGGGCGGCGCGGCCCTGTTCGGCGCGGTGAACCGCGGGCTCATCCCGATCGGCATGCACCAGTTCGTCAACACGGTGGCCTGGTTCCAGCTCGGTGACTTCAAGGACGCCTCCGGCGAGATCGTGCACGGTGACATCACCCGGTTCCTGGCCGGTGACGCCTCCGCCGGCCTGTTCCAGTCCGGCTTCTTCCCGATCATGATGTTCGGTCTGCCGGCCGCCGCGCTCGCCATCGCGCACTGCGCCCGTCCCGAGCGCCGCAAGGTCGTCCTCGGCATGATGGTGTCGCTGGCGCTGACCTCGTTCGTCACGGGTGTGACCGAGCCGATCGAGTTCTCCTTCATGTTCATCGCGCCGGTGCTGTACGTGCTGCACGCCGTGCTCACCGCCCTCTCGATGGCGGTCACCTGGGGCCTGGGCGTGCACGCCGGCTTCAACTTCTCGGCGGGCTTCATCGACTACGCGCTCAACTGGCACCTGGCGACCAAGCCTTGGTTGATCATTCCGATCGGCCTGGTCTTCGCGGTGATCTACTACGTGACCTTCCGGTTCGCGATCATCAAGTTCAACCTGCCCACCCCGGGCCGCGAGCCCGAGGAGGAGGTCGAGGACCTCACGAAGGCGTGAGTCCCCGCCGTTCCCGGACATGAGGAAGGCCGCCGGAGCTGTTCGCAGCTCCGGCGGCCTTTTCCGTGTCAGATCTCGTACGACGTCCCCGGTACCGCCAGTTCCACCGGGCCGTGGAAGGCCGCGCGGGCGTCGGCCAGGTTGACCTGGGGGTCGGTCCACGGGGGGATGTGGGTGAGGACCAGGCGGCGGGCGTGGGCGCGGGTGGCGGTCTCGCCGGCCTCGCGGCCGTTGAGGTGGAGGTCGGGGATGTTCTCCTTGCCGTGCGTGAAGGCGGCCTCGCACAGGAACAGGTCGGCGTCGCGGGCGAGTTCGTCCAGGGCGGGGCTCACCCCCGTGTCACCGGAGTAGGTGAGCGACGTGCCGCCGTGTTCGATGCGGATGCCGTAGGCCTCCACGGGGTGGGCGACGCGTTCGGTGTGCACGGTGAACGGGCCGATCTCGAAGGTGCCCGGCTTGACCGTGTGGAAGTCGAAGACCTCGCTCATGGAGGAGGCGGTGGGGGTGTCGGCGTAGGCGGTGGTCAGCCGGTGTTCGGTGCCTTCGGGTCCGTAGACGGGCAGGGGGGCGCAGCGGCCGCCGTCGTGCCGGTAGTAGCGGGCCACGAAGTAGGCGCACATGTCGATGCAGTGGTCGGCGTGCAGGTGGCTGAGGAAGATCGCGTCGAGGTCGTAGAGACCGCAGTGGCGCTGCAGCTCGCCCAGGGCGCCGTTGCCCATGTCGAGGAGCAGCCGGAAGCCGTCGGCCTCGACGAGGTAGCTCGAGCAGGCCGATTCCGCGGACGGGAACGACCCCGAGCAGCCGACGACGGTGAGCTTCATGAAGCAGAAACCTCCGCTGGCGGGTGTGGAGAGACGGGGGTCGTGCGGTCCGTCGAGCGTAAGGCGCGAAACGTTTGGTCGCTCCTCTGCCAGGGGCTGTTGTGGGCGAACTCACCTGTGGTGTCACCGGTTCGGCTGGATGCGGGGCGCTTGGGGCCGGTGCGGGGGCGCGCGGTGGGGGTGTGCGCCGGTACCGTCGTCGTATGGACACGTCCTGGTGGCCGGCGCTCGCGGCGGTGGTGGTGCTCGCGCTCGTCGTCGCGCTCGTGGACGGCTGGGGGCGGCGGGGGCGGCGGCCGGCGGGGCGCTCCGGGCCGCCGGGGCACCCGCCGGGGCGTCCGGTGGGGCGGGGGGCGCGGGGGGTGCGGCCGCGGCCGGCGGAGATCTGGTGGGCGGCCGTGCCGTTCGAGGACCGGGCGGGGGTGAAGGACCGGCCGTGTCTGGTGATCGCGGTGCACGGGCGGCGGGCGCTGGTCGCGAAGATCACCAGCCGTTACCGGGACGAGCGGTCCGGGGTGATTCCGCTGCCGCCGGGTTCGGTCGGGGACGCGCGGGGGCGGACGAGTTTCCTGGAGACCGATGAGCTGCGGGAGGTTCCGGTGCGGGATTTCCGGCGGCGGGTGGGGGTGGTGGACCCGGTCCTGTGGGACCAGGTCCGTCACCTGGCGACGTGAGGCGGGACGGTCTTCAGAGCCCCGGACAGAAGGGGCGTCCGATCGGCTCGCGGCGTCTGGTGCGTGCGATCGCAAGGCGCCGGAGCGCCCTCGTGGCGGAGCCACGTGGGCGTTTCGGCAACGCGGCGAGCGTGCGTGCCGGGCGTCGCGAGCCGGACGCCCCTTCTGTTCGGGGCTCTCAGGCCCAGAGCTGGCCCTGGAGGGTTTCGATGGCTTCCTCGGTGGTGGCGGCGGTGTAGACGCCGGTGGACAGGTACTTCCAGCCGCCGTCGGCGACGACGAACACGATGTCCGCGCTTTCGCCGGCCTTGAGGGCCTTCTTGCCGACGCCGAGGGCGGCGTGCAGGGCGGCGCCGGTGGAGATGCCCGCGAAGATCCCTTCCTGCTGGAGGAGTTCGCGGGTGCGGGTGACGGCGTCGGCGGAGCCGACGGAGAAGCGGGTGGTGAGGACGGAGGCGTCGTACAGCTCGGGGACGAAGCCCTCGTCGAGGTTGCGCAGGCCGTAGACGAGGTCGTCGTAGCGGGGTTCGGCGGCGACGATCTTGACGTCCGGCTTGTGTTCGCGCAGGTAGCGGCCGACGCCCATGAGGGTGCCGGTGGTGCCGAGGCCGGCGACGAAGTGGGTGACGGAGGGCAGGTCGGCGAGGATCTCGGGGCCGGTGGTGGCGTAGTGGGCGCCGGCGTTGTCCGGGTTGCCGTACTGGTAGAGCATGACCCAGTCGGGGTGCTGGGCGGCGAGTTCCTTGGCGACCCGTACGGCGGTGTTGGAGCCGCCCGCGGCCGGGGAGGAGATGATCTCCGCTCCCCACATGGAGAGCAGGTCGCGGCGTTCCTGGGAGGTGTTCTCGGGCATCACGCACACGATGCGGTAGCCCTTGAGTTTGGCGGCCATGGCCAGGGAGATGCCGGTGTTGCCGCTGGTGGGTTCCAGGATGGTGCAGCCGGGGGTGAGGCGGCCGTCCTTCTCCGCCTGCTCGATCATGTGGAGGGCCGGGCGGTCCTTGACGGAGCCGGTGGGGTTGCGGTCCTCCAGCTTGGCCCAGATGCGGACGTCGTCGGAGGGCGACAGCCGCGGCAGGCGCACCAGGGGGGTGTTGCCTACCGCGGCGAGCGGAGAGTCGTAACGCATGGGGATCAGGCCATACCGCCGGCCACGGCCGGCAGGATCGTGACGTTGTCGCCGTCGGTGAGCTTGGTGTCGATGCCGTCGAGGAAGCGGACGTCCTCGTCGTTGAGGTAGACGTTGACGAAGCGGCGCAGCTGGCCGCCGTCCACGATGCGGGCCTGGATGCCCGCGTGGCGGGTGTCGAGGTCGGCGAAGAGTTCGGCGAGGGTGTTCCCGGTGCCCTCCACCGCCTTCTGGCCGTCGGTGTACTGGCGGAGGATGGTGGGGATGCGGACCTCGATGGCCATGGCTCAGGGCTCCTGTCGGGAGGTGTCGGAGGTTCGAGGAGGGCGCGCGGCGGCGCACGGTGGCACGCCGCGGCGGCCCACGGCCGTACGGCGGCAGGGGTGTGTCAACAGATGGCGCTGTTCAGCCTGCACAGGTCGACGTGCAGCCGCGCCACGAGCAGCGTGCCCGGCGCCTTTTCGCTCACGTCGTGAAGAACCATGGGCACATCGTATCGATTCCCGGTCCACTTCCCGGAAGGCAATCTCATTCTTCGGACATCCTTCATCCGCAGTGCGAGATCCGGGGGGCGGTCAGTACGACTCCACCACCTTGACCTCCTCTTCCGTGACCTCTCCTTCGACGATCCGGAACGAGCGGAACTGGAATTCGCCGAGGCCGTCGGTGTCCGCGGTGGAGACGAGGACGTAGTGGGCGCCGGGTTCGTTGGCGTAGGAGATGTCGGTGCGGGAGGGGTATGCCTCGGTGGCGGTGTGGGAGTGGTAGATGACGACCGGTTCCTCGTCGCGGTCGTCCATCTCGCGGTAGAGCTTGAGCAGGTCCTGGGAGTCGAACTCGTAGAAGGTGGGCGAGCGGGCGGCGTTCAGCATCGGGATGAAGCGCTCGGGGCGGCCCGCTCCCACGGGTCCCGCGACCACGCCGCACGCCTCGTCGGGGTGGTCCTCGCGCGCGTGGGCGACGATCTGGTCGTACAGGGCCTGGGTGATGGTCAGCATGTCCGTCAGGATAAGCAGAAGGGCCGTTCCGTACCGAGGGTTGGTACGGAACGGCCCATATGCCGGACACCCTGAGCGGCTGCCGCCGGGGGCGCCACGGGCGCTCCCCCGCGGCCGGGCGTCCTCGGGGAGGGTCAGCCGCGCTTCTTGAAGGCCGCCGCCTCCGGGTTGCGGCTCTTCAGCACGAGGTAGCTGACGCCGAGGATCAGGGCCCACAGCGGCGCGCAGTACAGCGAGATGCGGGCGTCCTTGTCGATGCCCATCAGCACGACCACCATGGCGATGAAGGCGAGCGCGAACCAGCTCGTGTACGGGGCGCCCGGCGCGCGGAAGTCCGAGCGGGGCAGCTCGCCGCGGTCGGACTTGGCCCGGTAGCGGATCTGGCTGGCCAGGATCATGATCCAGGCCCACATGCCGGAGATGGTGGCGAAGGAGACGACGTAGTCGAACGCCTTGCCGGGCCACTGGTAGTTGATCCACACGCCGACCATCATCAGCGCGGCGGAGAAGGTGGTGCCGACCAGCGGGAGGCCGTTGGAGGTCAGCTTGGTGAAGAACTTCGGGCCCTGGTGGTTGAGCGCGAGGTCGCGCAGCATGCGGCCGGTGGAGTACATGCCGGAGTTGCAGGAGGACAGGGCGGCGGTGAGGACGACGAAGTTGACGATGCCCGCGCCGGCGGCCAGGCCCATCTTCTCGAAGGCGGCCACGAAGGGGCTGACGCCCGGCTGGAAGTGGGTCCACGGCACGACCGACAGGATCATGATGAGCGCGCCGACGTAGAAGACGGCGATGCGCCACGGCACGGTGTTGATGGCCTTGGGCAGGACGGTCTTGGGGTCCTTGGACTCGCCCGCGGTCACGCCGACCAGCTCGACGGCGAGGAAGGCGAACATGACCATCTGGAGGGTCATCAGGGAGTCGCCGACGCCGTGCGGGAAGAAGCCGCCGTCGCTCCACAGGTGGGTCACGGAGGCGGTGTCGCCGGCGTCCGAGAAGCCGATCGTCAGGATGCCGGCGCAGATCAGGATCATGCCGATGATCGCGGTGACCTTGACCATCGAGAACCAGAACTCCAGCTCGCCGAAGAGCTTCACGGAGATGAGGTTGGCGCCGTACAGGACGATCGTGAAGACCAGGGCCGACACCCATTGGGGGATGTCGAACCAGTACGTCATGTAGGCCGCGGCGGCGGTGACCTCGGTAATGCCGGTGACGACCCAGAAGAGCCAGTACGTCCATCCCGTCACGAAGCCCGCGAAGGGGCCGATGAACTCGCGCGCGTACTCCGAGAAGGAGCCGGACACGGGGCGGTACATCAGCAGTTCGCCGAGGGCCCGCATGATGAAGAAGATCACCAGGCCCGCGATGGCGTACGCCAGGATCAGGCTGGGTCCCGCTTTGGAGATGCCCTTGCCCGCGCCGAGGAAGAGGCCGGTGCCGATGGCACCGCCGATGGCGATCATCTGGATCTGACGGGCGCCGAGCCCCCGCTGGTACCCCTCGCCACCGTCCGCCGTCGCGGCCGGCACGGCCCCCTTGCCGTCGTGGTGCTTGTCGTCGACCTGCGCTGAGGTCATGGATGTGCGCCTTTCTCCATGGTGATCCGAGCCGTCGCAGCGGCCTCGGATCGGGTCACGATCCCCCCGGATGTGGATGGAGCTGTGCCGGACCGGCGATCCGCCGGCGTGGTGGCGCCCCCCGCGCACAGGGGTGGCGCACGCGGGTGGTCGTGAAGATTTATCACGGCCGTCGCATTGATCGACGGGCGTGGCGTGGCGCACGCCACAGTTAGATATGGACAAAGGGTGCAAGGGTGCGCGTACAGGTTTTCCGTGGTGATCGGATCGTTATTCGGTTCTGAGCGTCCTGTGAGCGAACATGAAACGAACCGAAAACACGCGCACGGCGGGAGCGGAGCTCCTCACGGCACCGGCACCCTCCCGGCACCGGCGCCCTCCCGGCACCGGCGCCCTCGGGACACCGGCGCCCTCAGGGCATCAGTGTGGAGACGAGCGTCTCCTGGAGGCCGCCCAGCCACAGGTACGCCATCACCATCGGCTTGCGCGGGTCCTCGTCGGGGAGCCGGTAGAGCACGTCGGTGTCGTCCTCGTCGGTGATCTCCAGGCGGGCGCCGATCGCCAGGCGCAGGTCGTTGAGGGCGCCCAGCCACCGCCGGGACTCCTCGGGGGACAGCTTCAGCACGGCCCCGCCCTCGCCCGCCGCGTCCGCGGCCAGCGCGTCCAGGGTGCGGATCACCGCCAGGGCGTTGTCGCGCTTGCCGGCGCGCAGGTCGTTCTCGGTGTAGCGGCGGAACTCGGCGGAGTGCGCGCGCCGCTCCTCCGCCTCCCGCGCCGAGGCGGGCGCCTGCCCGGGGTCGGTGTAGGCGTCGGGGAACAGGCGCCGCAGGACCGGGTCGGAGGGCGGCTCGCTGGGGCCGTCGGCGAAGAGCTCGGCGAGCGGGTCGCCCGGCGCGTCCTCGGCGGGGCCCGGGCCGATCAGCTCCAGGAGCTGCACGGCCAGCGACCGGATGATGGAGATCTCGACGTCGTCGAGGGCGACGGCCGCGCCGCCGCCGGGGAGCGGTTCGAAGTGTCCTGGCATGGAGGGGGTTCGCTACTTCCGGTCCTGCTGGAGGGTGGCCCACAGACCGTAGCCGTGCATGGCCTGCACATCGCGTTCCATCTCCTCGCGCGTCCCGCTGGAGACGACCGCCCGGCCCTTGTGGTGGACGTCGAGCATGAGCTTGGTGGCCTTGTCCTTGGAGTAGCCGAAGTACGTCTGGAAGACGTACGTCACATAGCTCATGAGATTGACGGGGTCGTTGTGGACGATCGTCACCCACGGCACGTCGGGCTCGGGTACGGCGAAGACCTCCTCCGCCGACTCGGTCTTCTCGATCTCCATGGGTGCGGCTGCCGTCACAAGGCCCATGCTGCCACCACAGGGGGGTACTCGCACAAACGGACCCGCAAATCGTCAGAGTGACGAAATGACGGACGGAAGAGAGTACGATTCTTCGCCATGAACACAGCGGACCTTGGGCTGCCGGTGGCCGTCCCCTCGACGGCGCTCTTCACGGACCAGTACGAGCTGACCATGCTGCGGGCCGCCCTGAAGGCGGGCACGGCCGGGCGGCGGAGCGTGTTCGAGGTCTTCACCAGGCGGCTGCCCGACGGGCGCCGCTACGGCGTCGTCGCGGGCACGGGCCGGGTGCTGGACGCGGTGGAGAACTTCCGCTTCGACGCGGATGTCCTCGACTTCCTGCGGCGGCGCGGCATCGTCGACGAGGACACCCTGGCGTGGCTCGCCGACTACCGCTTCGGCGGCGACATCTGGGGCTACCCCGAGGGCGAGGTGTACTTCCCGGGCTCGCCGGTCATGCGGGTGGAGGGCTCCTTCGCCGAGTGCGTGCTGCTGGAGACGGTGATCCTGTCGATCCTCAACCACGACTCCGCGATCGCCGCCGCCGCCTCCCGCATGTCCTCCGCGGCCGGGGACCGTCCGCTGATCGAGATGGGCGCCCGCCGCACCCACGAGCTGTCCGCGGTGGCCGCCGCCCGCGCCGCCTACGTGGGCGGCTTCGCCTCCACCTCCGACCTGGCGGCCGGTTTCCGCTACAACATCCCCACCGTCGGCACCTCCGCCCACGCCTTCACGCTGCTGCACGACAGCGAGCGGGACGCCTTCCGGGCGCAGGTGGACACCCTGGGCCGGGGCACCACCCTGCTGGTGGACACCTACGACGTCACCGAGGCGGTCCGTACCGCCGTGGAGGTCGCCGGGACGGAGCTGGGCGCCGTGCGCATCGACTCCGGCGACCTGCTGCTGGTGGCGCACCGGGTGCGGCAGCAGCTCGACGAGCTGGGCGCGCGCGGCACGAGGATCATCGTGACCTCGGATCTGGACGAGTACGCCATCGCCTCGCTGGCGGCGGCGCCCGTGGACGCCTACGGCGTCGGCACCCAGCTGGTGACCGGCTCCGGGCACCCCACGGCCTCCATGGTCTACAAGCTCGTCGCCCGTGCCGAGTCCGACGACCCCGCGGCCCCGCTGGTGCCGGTGGCCAAGAAGTCCAGCGGCGGCAAGACCTCCCTGGGGGGCCGCAAGTGGGCGGCGCGGCGGCTGGACTCCTCCGGCTACGCCGAGGCCGAGGTGGTCGGCACCGGGCCGGTGCCCGCGGAGCTGGCCGGCCGGGAGCTGCTGGTGGAGCTGGTCAAGGGCGGTGAGGTGGTCGCACGGGAGCCGCTGGACGCGGCCCGCGAGCGGCACGCCGCCGCGCGCGCGAACCTGCCGCTGTCCGCTACCCAGCTCTCGCGTGGGGAACCCGTCATTCCGACGGAGTACGTCCGGGGCGGCTCGGGTAGCTAAAGCGGGTGCGCCGCCCTACGCCCGACCACGCCGCCCGTCCGCCCCGCCGTACACCCTCCCGTGCCGTACGGGAGGGTCATAGGGTCGGAGGTTCACCGGCCGGGCGCGCGCCCCTCGCGCCCCCGCTCCGCTCCCGGCTCCGCCGCCGACCCAGCCGCCGACCCATCCCCGACCCCATAGTCGAAGGACACCGACCATGCGCCGCGCCTTGATCGTCGTAGACGTGCAGAACGACTTCTGCGAGGGGGGCAGCCTCCCGGTGGCCGGTGGTGCCGACGTGGCCGCCGCCATCACCGAGCTGATCGGGCAGGCGCCCGCCGGCTACCGGCACGTCGTGGCCACCCGGGACCACCACATCGCCCCCGGCGGCCACTTCGCGGACAATCCCGACTTCGTCCACTCCTGGCCCGCGCACTGCGTCGCCGGGACGGAGGGCGTCGGCTTCCACCCGAACTTCGCCCCCGCCGTCGCCTCCGGCGCGATCGACGCCGTCTTCGACAAGGGGGCCTACTCGGCGGCCTACAGCGGCTTCGAGGGCACCGACGAGAACGGGGTGTCGCTCGCCGACTGGCTGCGGGCCCGGGAGATCGACGAGGTCGACGTCGTCGGCATCGCCACCGACCACTGCGTGCGGGCCACCGCCCTGGACGCCGTGCGCGAGGGCTTCCGCACGCAGGTGCTGCTGGACCTCACCGCCGGGGTGGGCGGGGAGAGCACCGAGCGGGCGCTGGAGGAGATGCGCGAGGCGGGCGTGGAGCTGTCCGGGAAGCCGGTCGCCCCGTAGCGGGCGGCGGGCGGCCCCGCTCTCCCCGCGGCTCAGGTCTGGACCGTCGGGCGTCTGAACAGCGCCCGGATCGGGTGCCACAGCTCCTGGACCAGGTCCGGGCCGGTGGCCGTCCCGTGGCCGGGGGCCGTGCGCCATATGAGGCCGTCCGGGTGGTGCAGGACCGCCGTGATCTCGTCCGGGGTCGGCGGGGCGGCGTTGCCCCGCAGGTAGACCGCCCGCAGTCCGAGGTTGCGCAGCCTGGTCAGGGCGCGCGCCCGGTTCGCGGCGTGCACCAGGACGCGCACGCTCCCGGAGGGGGGATGTCCCTCGGGGCCGACGGCGGCGGGGCTGGGCAGGTTGAGCGCCACCACCACCGAGCCGCTCGGCAGCTTGCAGAAACCTCCTGCGGCCATGCGGTCATACCCCCGTGTCAGCCGGTGTCAATAAGAGACGTACAGACGCACCTAAACACGGATCGGCGGCGACCCGCCAGGGGGTCACCGCCGATCACGCTCTGACCTGGGGAAACGTGGACTACTTCACGGCCGGGCCGACCTCGACCGAGATCGTGGAGCCGTTCCGGGCCTCCTTGACGATCTTGATTGTGGTGTTGGTGTCAGTGATGTCGACACCGCCGGCGGGGTTCGACTCGTCGTAGTAGTCGTGCGTGTGGTCGTTGAAGACCGGCACGCCCTTCGAGGACGGGACGCGGGTCGCCACGTCCGCCTTGTGGAGGGTGATGCCGTCCGTGCCGTACAGGCTGAACGGCGAGTCGTAGGCCTGGATGCGGTTGCGCATCAGCGTGCCGTCGGACCACCGCAGCGCGGTCGGGTGGGAGTCGACCGGCAGGACCAGGCCGGTGCCCGGGTGGACGCTGGTGTTGTTGTCCGCCTGGGAGGTGTCCCACTTCCAGATCAGCAGGCCGTTCTGGTACGGGTAGTGCTCCACCCAGTCCGGGCGGGAGGCGAAGCCGAAGTTGTACGGGCCGGTCTTCAGCGTCCTGTCGTACGACACGTACTGCCGGTTCTCGGCGATGTAGTACTGCGCGTAGTCCTTGGTGAAGGAGGCGCCGACGCGGGTGAAGCCGCTCGCCGTCCAGGCCGGGTCCGCGCTCTCGGCGTCGTCGGCGAAGAGCGTCGCGCCGTCCGCCGTCACCGTGATCCGGTCCGCCGTGAAGCCCTTGAGGGCCACGCCGCCGTCGGTCTGGTAGCGGAAGCGGAGGTCGATCTTCTTGCCGGCGTAGGCGTCCAGGGGGTACGCGAGGCGCGCGTGGGCCTCGGAGCTGCCGGTCAGGGCCGGCTTGTCGCTGCCGTCGCGCGGGAGGGGCCGGCCGTCCACCGTGCCGTCCAGGGCGGTCCAGTTGGCGCCGCCGTCGGTGGAGACCTCGGCGTAGAGGTAGTCGTAGTTGGCCTCGATGTCGTACCAGCCGTCGAGGGTGAGGGCGGCCGACGTCCGGCCGGTGAGGTCGACGGAGCGGGCCAGCGTGTTCCTGAGGTCGTCGCCGCTGCCGCTCCACCACTGGGTCTGCCCCTGGGCGGGGGCGACGATCTCGGTGGTGACCGTCTTGTCGGGGAGTTCGACGACCAGGGCCTGCTTGTCCTTGGTGTTGTACTCGGCGACGCCCAGCTTGTGCCTGGACGCCGTGGCCGCCTTGGCCGTGTCGTAGTTCAGCCAGCCGAGCTGGAGCTTGTCCCAGGCGGTCATGTCGCCGGGCAGGTCGCCGATCTCGCCGCGGCCGGTGCCGAGCCAGGAACCGGAGGACATCAGCGTCCAGAAGCCGGTGGAGTTCTCGCCGCCGGCGGTGTCGTAGTGGTCGGGCAGGCCGAGGTCGTGGCCGTACTCGTGGGCGAAGACGCCGAGGCCGCCGTTCTCCGGCTGGACGGTGTAGTCGCCGACCCAGACGCCGGTGTCGCCGATCTGCGCGCCGCCCAGCTTGTTGCCGGCAGGACCCGTGGCGCCGGCGTCGGTGCCGAAGGCGTACCAGCGGTGGGCCCAGATGGCGTCGGTGCCCTGCGCGCCGCCGCCCGCGGACTCGTCCTCGCCGGCGTGCACGATCTGGAAGTGGTCGATGTAGCCGTCGGGCTCGTTGAAGTCGCCGTCGCCGTCGAAGTCGTAGCGGTCCCACGCGTCGAACTTCGTCACGTCCGCCTTGATGTCGGCGTCGGTGCGGCCGGCCGCCTTCTGCTGGGCGACCCAGGCGTTCAGGCCGTCGCTGACGACGTTCCACACGCTGGGGCAGTTGGTGGAGCCGCAGGCGTTGTTGCCGTAACGGGCCTCGTTGTAGGGGACCTTGACCCAGTCGGAGACCTCGCCCTCGACCGAGTAGCGGCCCGAGGACTGCTTCTCGTAGTACTTCTTGACGGACTCGACGCCGTCGCCGGTGCCGAAGTACAGGTCCTCGTAGTGCCCCCGGTCGTAGTCCGCCTGCCACGCCGTGGAGTTGTCCTCGGTCCGGTCCGGGGCGGCGATCTGGTTGTGCAGCGGGCCCGGGGTGCCGCCGTAGCGGCTGTCCGTCTTCTCGCCGAACTCGACCAGGATGGTGAAGATCCGGTCGGTCTTCTCCCGGCCGAGCTCGACGTACTTCCCGCCCTTGCCGCCCTTGCCGCCCTTGAGGTGGACGACCTTCGAGCCCTCGCGGTCCTTGACCGTCGCCTGGCCGGATATGACCTGGTCGAGGGCTTCCTGGCGCTGGGCTTTCTGCGTCTTGCTGAGCGGGCCGTCGAGGTCGTGGGATTCCATGCCCTCGGCGGGGTGCGGGTCGTGGTCGCGGCCGTCCACGGCGGCCGGCGGGGCCGACGGGGCGGCCTGCGCCACCGGAGCGGCGGCGAGCGTGGCGGTGGCCGCGGCGAGGGCGACGGCGGTCGCCGTCGCCCTGAACGTCCGGGGTCTGCTGGTCACTTGGGATCCTCCCCCGCGTCCCGCGTGCGCGGAGGAAGAGGACGGGAACGTGACAGGTCCGCGCACGCGCGATCAACGCGTGTAGTCAAGTGACGTCATTTGACTAGAGGTTCACAGGAAAAGACAGACCTTGACTTGCACAGATCAATTGCACTATGCGGAGCCACTGTCCGCTTTGCGGACACATGACTCGGTGCGCCCCCCGTGCACCGGCACTGTTGGTCAGGTCACGCTTACCGTCCGTTCCCCTCGGGCATGCAGGCGATTAGAGTCGAGGGGAGGAACGCCCGGAAGACGCCGGAAAGCCAGGCCGACAGCCCGTCCTTCCCCCCATCCCCCCTTCCGAGGACACGATGGCCATGCCCCGTCCGACCGTCGCACAGCTCGCCTACGGCTCGTGCACCGTGATCTTCTCGACGCTCGCCATGCTGCTGCTGTCACAGGCGGCCTGGGACGAGGACGGCGCCCCGGCCTGGGCCGTCGCCGTCATCGCCGTCGTGGCCCTCGGCCTGGGCGTGCTGGTCGCGCTGACGGCCCCGCCGCCCACGGCCCGCAGGGCCGCGGTGGAGCGGCCCGTCCCCCCGGAGCCGGTGACGGCGTCCGCGGTCTCCCGGTCAGCGGGCGGACCGGTGCGGGAGCGGGCGTCCTCCTGACCGTCAACGGACGCTGACCACCACCGTCTTGGCCGCCTTGTCGTGCAGGCCCTGCTTGTAGGGCTTGTCGAAGAAGCTCCAGCCGCCGGTGATGACCGTCCAGACGCAGGCGCAGCAGAAGGCGAACGGGATCCACAGCACCGCCGCGCGCACCAGCGAGCTCTGCAGGGAGGGCGTGGCGCCGTTGTCCAGGTTGGCCACCCGCAGGCCCAGCCACTTCTTGCCGAGGGTCTGCCCCGTCCGGGCGGTCAGGAAGGTGTCGTACGCCATGTAGAGCACGGCGGCGATCAGCG
Organism: Streptomyces sp. NPDC006134; assembly: GCF_040628835.1. Lineage (NCBI taxonomy): Bacteria > Bacillati > Actinomycetota > Actinomycetes > Kitasatosporales > Streptomycetaceae > Streptomyces > Streptomyces sp. NPDC006134. The sequence goes on from NZ_JBEXTV010000013.1 coordinate 34,900, forward strand.
ACTGCCAGGCCGAGTTGCCGACCCCGATCTCCTCGTCGTTCACCCGGTACTCGTCGACGCCGAACCCCCAGGTGAGCAGCCACACCACGACGCCCACCAGGATCATGTCGACGATCCGCGCGAGCACGCGCTTGCCGCTGTCGGCGAGCGGGGGCATGCCGGCGAGCGGGTCGCCGGGAGGGCCGCCCCCGTACGGGTCGCCGCCACCGCCGTACGGACCGCCACCCCCGTACGGGCCGCCGCCCTGGGAACCGCCGGGGTACGGCGGGGGCTCACCGCCGCCGTACGGGGTGTCGTACGGCGATCCCTGGCCCGGGCCGCCCGCTCCGGGGGGTGGGGGCTGCTTCCTGAACGGGTCGTCGTCCGGCGGCTGCTGACCGGAGCCGGGGGGCGGTTCGCTGCTCATGGCCCGAGTCGACCGCGAACGCCCCCGGCGCGCATCCGGCGAGCGGCCGTCCGGAGTACGGGAGCGGGACGTCCCGTCCCCGTCCTCCCGGACGGCCCTTTCCGTCGGTCCATCCCCTCGGGCGGTCCATCCCGTCGGGCGGTCCATCCCGTCGGGCGGTCCATCCCCTCGTACGGTCCATCCCGTCGGCCCGGAGGAGATCAGCCCGCGACGAACGTACGCGCCGCCTTGTCGTGCCAGCACTGGTGCCAGGGGCGGTCGAACAGGCACCACAGGACGCCCACCACGCCGATGGCCAGCAGGCCGGGGACGCTGTAGACCAGCCAGCGGCGCAGGGCCGCGCCGAAGGTCGGCGCCTCGTGTGCCTCGATGTCCCGCACCTCCAGGCCGAACAGCTTCTTGCCGAGGGTGCGGCCCCACTTGGCGGTGGGCAGCGCCTCGTAGACGACGCCGAAGAGCAGGAGCACGGCCAGCACGATGCCCAGGTAGACGGAGGTCGTGCCGTCGAGCAGCCAGACCGTGACCGTCTCGCCGGACAGCTTGGCCGCGTCGATCTTCTCGTTGACGTGGTCGAGCGCCTTCATGCCGAGCGGTACGGCAGCGGCGGAGGTGACGGCCGCGAGGACCACGGTGTCCACCAGCCGGGCGGCCAGCCGCTTGCCGAGCCCCGCGGGCCGGGCCGCCGCCTGCCGCCGCGCCGCGGCCTGGAACGGGTCCTCGACCGGCGGTTTCCACGGCGCGACGGGCTGTTCGTCACCGGTGGCTCCCACTCCCGCTCCCGCTCCCGCTCCCGCTCCCGCTCCCGCTCCCGCGAGCTGGTGCACCTGCTGTGCCCAGGAGGACTGCCCACCGCCGGGGCCGGGACCGGGACCGGGAGTGAGCGGGGCGGAAGGTGCGGGGGCAGGGGCGGGAGCAGGGGTGGTGGCGGGAGCAGGGGTGGTGGCGGGAGCAGGGGTGGTGGCCGCCGGAGCGGGGGCCGGGGTGGGCGCGGCGGGGGCCGCGGCGGGGGTGGGCTGGGGGGCGGCGGCCTGCCGGGGGACGGCCGGTCCCGCCTGCTGCGGGCCCGACAGGGCCGCCGGCGCGGTGGCCGCCTGGGGGACGGGCCCACCGGCGCCCGGGGTTCCCACGGCGCCCGGGGTTCCCACGGCGGCGGGGGTTCCCACGGCGGCGGGGGTTCCCACGGCGGCGGGGGTTCCCACGGCGGCGGGGGTTCCCGCGGCGGCGGGCGCGGGGGCACCGGCCGCCGACGGGGGCGTACCGCCGGGGGCGGACGCGCTGTTCGGGGAGGCGCCATGCGCGGGGCCACCGTGCGCGGGGCCACCGTTCACGGCACCACCGTGCGCGGCGGCACCACTCGCGGCCCCACTGTTCGCGGGGGCACCCTGCGCGGGAGCGGCGTTCGCGGGAGCGGCGTTCGCGGAAACGCCGTTCGCGGGAGCGGCGAAGCCGGTCGCCGGTGCCGGGCCGGGCGGGGTGCCCGGGCCCGTGGTCGTCGGGCGGCGGAAGACGAAGGTGTCGCCGGTGTTCGGCCGGGACTCGGCGGGCCGGGCCGGTTCCGGGCCGCTGCCGGCCGAGGGGACCGGCCGGGCGGAGGAGCCGTCGCCGGACGGGGTGTCGGCGGAGGCGGTCCCGGTGGCACGCGGGCCGTCCGGCCGGGCGGCGCCGGCGGAACCGGAGGTCTGCGGCTCCCCCGGGTCGGTGCCCTGTGCCGCCGGCCAGTCGACGCGGCCGTCCCGGGCGGGCGAGGCCTCGCCGCCCTGCGGGGACGAGGCGCCGGCGGAGGCCGGTTCGGCGACCGGGTCCTCGTCGAAGAAGTGCGGGCCGGTCTCCTCCACGGAGGGCGTGGCCGGGCGCACGCCGGGCGGCGGGGCGAGCGGCTCACCGTCCTCGGGCGCCGGCCGGCTGGTGCCCGGCACCCACGCGGCACCGTTCCAGTACCGGACGTATCCAGGAATGGAGGGGTCCGGGTAATACCCTTCGCGGGGCCTGTCGTCGCCAGCGGCCGGGGTTGGGGCGCTCATGTCCGTCGTCCCGTATCTGCTCGGGGGTGGATAGGGGGGCCTCCACATCTATCAGACGGGCGCAACCCGCACCGCCCCTCCCGCACGACCCGCCCCTTTCCGGGCAACCTCGTGCACGGACTTCACACCCGCGGAAGGGCCGGAGAAAAAATTCCGGTGAATCCGCGTAACGCTTCGGCCCCGTACCGCTCTCTCTCGTGCGGGCCCGTACCGGCGGCCCGGCAGGACCCGTACGAGGCCCGTGCGCGATGCGCGCCGCGGCCCGTACGCGACACGCGACACGAGAGAGGACACGCGCGCCATGCACCACACCGTCGTCGAGCGGGAGCTGGAGATGAGGCTCGTCCTGTCGTCCGGGCGCAGCGTTCCGGTGGCGGCCCGGCTCGGGTACCGCACCGCCGATCCCTACGCCGTCCACATCGCCTTCCACATCGACTCCGGCCGGCCCGTGCACTGGTCGTTCGCCCGCGAGTTGCTGGTCGAGGGCGTGTTCCGGCCGTGCGGGCACGGGGACGTGCGGGTGTGGCCGGCGACGGACGAGGGCCGTGGCGTGGTGCTGATGGCGCTGAGCAGCCCGGACGGGGACGCCCTGCTCCAGGCGCCGGCCGCGCAGGTGTCGGCCTGGCTGGAGCGGACGCTGCGGATGGTGCCGCCGGGCAGCGAGGGCGGGCGGCTCGGCCTCGACGACGGTCTGGCCGAGCTGCTCGCCCGGTGAGCCCGTGGGAGGGGCGGGACGGTCCGCCCGGTGAGCCCGTGGGAGGGGCGGGACGGTCCGCCCGGTGAGCCCGTGGGAGGGGGTCAGAACAGCTTGCCCGGGTTGAGGATGCCGAGCGGGTCGAACGCCTGCTTGATCGCGCGCTGCATCTCCAGTCCGACCGGGCCGATCTCGCGCGCCAGCCACTCCTTCTTCAGGACGCCCACGCCGTGTTCGCCGGTGATGGTGCCGCCCAGTTCCAGGCCGAGGGCCATGATCTCGTCGAAGGACTCGCGGGCGCGGCGGGACTCGTCGGGGTCGGCCGCGTCGAAGCAGACGGTCGGGTGGGTGTTGCCGTCACCGGCGTGGGCGCAGACGCCGATGGTCAGGTCGTACTTGGCCGCGATGCGTTCGACGCCCTCCAGCATGTCGCCGAGCCGGGAGCGGGGCACGCACACGTCGTCGATCATCGTGGTGCCCTTGACGGCCTCCAGCGCGGTGAGGGACAGCCGGCGTGCCTGGAGGAGGAGTTCGGACTCGGCGGCGTCGTCGGCGGGGACCACCTGGGTGGCGCCGGCGGCCTCGCACAGCGCGCCGACGGCGGCGAGGTCGGCGGCCGGGTCGGGGGTGTCGAAGGCGCAGAGCAGGAGGGCCTCGGTGGTCTCCGGCAGGCCCATGTGGGCGAGGTCGTTGACCGCCTTGACGGTCGTACGGTCCATCAGTTCGAGGAGGGAGGGGACGTGGCCGCCCGCCATGATGCGGCACACGGCGTCGCAGGCGGCGGACGCGGAGGCGAACTCGGCGGCCAGCACGAGCTGCTCGGGCGGCTTGGGCCGCAGGGCCAGCACGGCGCGGACGACGACGCCGAGGGAGCCCTCGGAGCCGACGAACAGGCGGGTGAGGTCGTATCCGGCGACGCCCTTGGCGGTGCGGCGGCCGGTGGTCATCAGACGGCCGTCGGCGAGGACGACGTCGAGGCCGAGGACGTACTCGGCGGTGACCCCGTACTTGACGCAGCACAGGCCGCCGGAGGCGGTGCCGATGTTGCCGCCGATGGTGCACATCTCCCAGCTGGAGGGGTCGGGAGGGTAGTACAGGCCGTGTTCGCCGACCGCGCGGGAGAGGACGGCGTTGACGACGCCGGGCTCGACGACGGCGACGCGGTCGACGGGGTTGATCTCCAGGATGCGGTCCATGCGGGTCAGGGAGAGCACGATGCAGCCGTCGGAGGCGTTGGCGGCGCCGGACAGGCCGCTGCGGGCGCCCTGCGGGACGACCGGGACGCGCAGCTCGGTGGCGGTGCGCAGCACGTGCTGGACCTGTTCGACGGTGCGCGGCAGGACGACCACGGCGGGCACCCCGGCGGGGCAGAAGCTGGCCATGTCGTGGGCGTAGGAGGCCGTGACGTCGGGGTCGGTGAGGACCGCGTCGGCGGGCAGGCCGCCCAGCAGCCGGCCGACGAGGGTGCCGCCCGTCACCGTGCCGTCTCCGTCGGGGCGCGTTTCGATACGGCTCATGATCACAGGGTCGCACCGGGGGCCATCGGTGTGAACCCCGTCGACGGCACCCTTCGGCTACCCGGGTGTGATCGTCGTACTGGCGCACAGTGAGCGCCATGGACATCCTCCTCCTGGACACGGGGGCCCGGCGTCGGCGCGTCCGCCGGACGCGGCGGGCGCTGATCGCCTCGGTGGCCGGTGCCGCCCTGCTGGGCGGGGTGCTGGTGCTGGCGCCCCGGGAGCGGGCCGCCGCGCCGCCGCCGCCCGCGCCGGGGCCGGCGGCGCAGGCGCTGGGCGCGGTGCGGGCCGCGGTGCCGGCCGCGCTGCCCGATCTGGCGGTGCTGATCGGCGAGCGGGAGGCCCGGGTGCGGGCGGACCCGGAGGACGCCCGGTCGTGGGCGGTGCTGGGGGCGGCGTACGCGGAGCAGGGGCGGCGGACGGCGGACCCGGCGCTCTTCCCGCGGGCGGAGCGGGCGCTGCGGACGTCGCTGGAGGTGGCGCCGCGGCGCAACGCCGACGCGCTGGAGGGGATGGCGGCGCTGGCGGTGGCGCGGCGGGACTTCTCGGCGGCGAAGTGGTGGGGGGAGGCGGCGCGGAAGCTGGAGCCGAGGCGGTGGGCGGCGCACGCGCTGCTGATCGACGCCTACACCGGGCTCGGGGACCACGAGGCGGCGGAAAGGTCCCTGGACCGGCTGACGGAGCTGCGGTCGGGGCCGGCCGTGATGGCCAGGGCGGCGGCCGTCTACCGGGACCGGGGCTGGCGGGAGGACGCGGCGGCCCGGATCTCCGACGCGGCGGCGCTGGCCGAGGCCCCGGCCGAGCGGGCGGCGTATCTGGAGCGGGCCGGGCAGCTGGCGTTCGAACGCGGGGACCGTGAGGCGGCGCTGCGGTACTTCGAGGAGGCGCTGCGCACCGATCCCGACCAGCGGGCCGCGCAGGCCGGGCAGGGGCGGGCGCTGGCGGCACTGGGCCGGACGACCGAGGCGCTGACGGCGTACCAGGCGGCGCTGGCCCGGCAGCCGTGCCCCGCCCACGCGCTGGAGCTGGGCGAGCTGTACGAGTCGCTGGGGCTGGAGCAGGCAGCGCGGGTGCAGTACGACCTGCTGCGGGCGCGGGTGCGCGAGGCCGCCGCGGGCGGGGCGGACGAGGAGCTGGTGCTCGGGCTGTTCGAGGCCGACCACGGGGACGCGGAGGCGGCGGTGCGGCGGCTGCGCGCCGAGTGGCGGCGGCAGCCGGGGACGGCGGTGGCGGACGCCCTGGGCTGGGCGCTGCACCGGGCCGGGCGGGACGAGGAGGCGCTGGAGTTCGCGCGGACGGCGACGGAGGGCGAGCGCGGGGGCGGGGTGCGCAGCGCGCCGTACGCCTACCACCGGGGCGAGATCGAGCGGGCGCTGGAGCGGTACGGGGCCGCCCGGCGGCATCTCCGGGAGGCGCTGCGGATCAATCCGTACTTCTCCCCGCTGCACGTGCCGCAGGCCCGGCGGGCGCTGGCGGCGCTGGGCGAGCCCTCCGTGGAGGGCCCGCCGGAGCCGTAACGCCGTAACTCTGTAGCGCTGTAGCGCCTCAGCGCCTCAGCGCCTCAGCGCCTCAGCGCCTCAGCGCCTGGGAGGGTGCCGCGCTAGAGGTTGCCGCGCTTGGCCTGCTCGCGTTCGATCGCTTCGAACAGGGCCTTGAAGTTGCCCTTGCCGAAGCCCATCGAGCCGTGCCGCTCGATCAGTTCGAAGAAGACGGTCGGGCGGTCCTGGACCGGCTTGGTGAAGATCTGCAGCAGGTAGCCGTCCTCGTCGCGGTCGGCGAGGATCTTCAGCTCGCGCAGGGTCTCCACGGGGACGCGGGTGTCGCCGACCCACTCGCCGAGGGTGTCGTAGTACGAGTCGGGCGTGTCCAGGAACTGGACGCCGTTGGCCTTCATGGTGCGGACGGTCTGCACGATGTCGTTGGTGTTGAGCGCGATGTGCTGCACGCCCGCGCCGCCGTAGAACTCCAGGTACTCGTCGATCTGGGACTTCTTCTTGGCGACGGCGGGCTCGTTGATCGGGAACTTCACCTTCAGGGTGCCGTCGGCGACCACCTTCGACATCAGCGCGCTGTACTCGGTGGCGATGTCGTCGCCCACGAACTCCTTCATGTTCGTGAAGCCCATGACCTTGTTGTAGAACGCGACCCACTCGTTCATGCGGCCGAGCTCGACGTTGCCGACGCAGTGGTCGATCGCCTGGAAGGTGCGGTGGGCGGGCGGTTCGACGAGGGGGGCGGCGGCGGTGTAGCCGGGCAGGTAGGGGCCGTCGTAGCCGGTGCGCTCGACCAGGGTGTGGCGGGTCTCGCCGTAGGTGGCGATCGCGGCGAGGACGACGGTGCCGTGCTCGTCCTTGACCTCGTACGGCTCGGCGATCGAGCGGGCGCCCTGCTCGACGGCGTAGGCGTGGGCGGCGCGGGCGTCGGGGACCTCGATGGCGAGGTCGACGACGCCGTCGCCGTGCTCGGCCACATGCCGGGCGAGGAAGCGGCCCCAGTCGGTGGACGGCTTGACGACCGAGGTGAACACGAAGCGGGCGGAGCCGTTCTCCAGCACGTAGCTCGCGGTCTCCCGGCTGCCGTTCTCCGGTCCGGAGTAGGCGACCAGCCGCATGCCGAAGGCGGTGGAGTAGTAGTGGGCCGCCTGCTTGGCGTTGCCCACGGCGAAGACGACCGCGTCCATTCCCTTGACCGGGAAGGGGTCTGCCTGCCGTGCGGTGTCGGGAGTGTGGTGTGTGGTCTGCGTCATAGCCGCAGGGTCCCGCTCGTCTGCAAGGTGCGCAATAGTTCGCGTATTCGCTGGGCAATCTGCTCAGTGGAAAGCCGACCCGGGCGGACGTTCTGTACAGGGTGACCAGGGGGAGGGTGCGGTGGCGATCGATCATCTGGACGGGCGGATCATCGTGCTGCTGGCGCGGGAGCCGCGGATCGGGGTGCTGGAGATGTCCCGGCGGCTGGGGGTGGCGCGCGGGACGGTGCAGGCGCGGCTGGAGCGGCTTCAGTCGAACGGAGTCATCCGCGGTTTCGGCCCCGAGGTGGACCCGGCGGCGCTCGGCTACCCGGTGACGGCGTTCGCCACGCTGCAGATCCGGCAGGGGCAAGGGGCCGACGTGAGGGCGCACTTGGCGACCGTGCCGGAGGTGCTGGAGCTGCACACCACGACCGGCACCGGGGACATGCTGTGCCGGCTGGTGGCTCGCTCGAACGCCGATCTCCAGCGTGTGATCGACCGGGTTGTCGGTTTTGATGGCATCGTCCGGGCCTCGACGGCGATCGTCATGGAGAACCCCGTACCGCTGCGGATCATCCCGCTCGTCGAGCAGGCGGCACGGGAGCGGGACGGGCGCGCGGACGGGCGCACGGACGGGCGCACGGACGGATGTGCGGATGGACGCACGGACCGACGTGCGGACGGACGCACGGACGGATGTGCGGATGGACGCACGGACCGACGTGCGGACGGACGCACGGACCGACGTGCGGACGGGTGTACGAGCAGACCTGAGTGAGCCGACCGGCCCTGGGGGTGAGCGGACGTGAACTTCTGGGAGTACCTGGGCAGCCGCCACGAGCAGCTGCTCACGGACGCCTTCCAGCACGCCAGCGCCGTCTTCCAGTGCATGGTCGTGGCGACCGTGCTCGGTGTCCTCGTCGGCGTCGCCACCTACCGCAGCGACTGGGCGGGGAACCTGGCGACCACGGCCACCTCGACCGTCCTGACCATCCCGGCGCTGGCCATGATCGGCCTGCTCATCCCGGTCGTGGGGCTGGGCGTGGCGCCGACGGTGACGGCGCTGACCCTGTACGGGCTGCTGCCGGTCGTGCGCAACGCGATCGTCGGGCTGCGCGGGGTCGACCCGGCGCTGGTGGACGCCGCCCGGGGCATCGGGATGTCGGGCCCGGCCCGGCTGCTGCGGGTGGAGCTGCCGCTGGCCTGGCCGCCGATCCTGACCGGCATCCGGGTCGCCACGCAGATGCTGATGGGCATCGCCGCCATCGCCGCCTACGCCTCCGGCCCCGGGCTCGGCAACGAGATCTTCCGCGGGATCGCCTCGCTGGGCAGCAAGAACGCGCTCAACCAGGTCCTCGCGGGCACGCTCGGGATCATCGTCCTGGCGCTGCTGTTCGACGCCGTGTACGTCCTGATCGGGCGGCTGACCATCCCCAGGGGGATCCGTGTCTGAGACCACCTCCGCGCCGACGCCTTCCGCCCCGGCGGGCGCGACGGGCGCGACGATCGAGCTGGAGAACCTGACCAAGCGGTACCACGGGAACCCGCAGCCGGCCGTCGACAACGTGAACATGCAGATCGCGGCCGGCGAGACGGTCATCTTCGTCGGCCCCTCGGGGTGCGGGAAGTCCACGACGCTGAAGATGATCAACCGGCTGATCGAGCCGACCGGCGGACGCATCCGGATCAACGGCGAGGACGTCACCGACATCGACCCGGTGAAGCTGCGCCGCAAGGTCGGTTACGCCATCCAGTCCTCCGGCCTGTTCCCGCACATGACGGTCGCCCAGAACATCGGGATCGTGCCGAAGATGCTCGGCTGGCCGAAGGCGCGGATCCGGGCGCGGGTGGAGGAGATGCTCGACCTGGTCGGGCTCGACCCCGGCGAGTTCCACGGCCGCTATCCGCGCCAGCTCTCCGGCGGCCAGCAGCAGCGGGTGGGTGTGGCGCGGGCGCTGGCCGCCGATCCGCCGGTGCTGCTGATGGACGAGCCGTTCGGCGCGGTCGACCCGATCACCCGCGACCACCTCCAGGACGAGCTGATCCGCCTCCAGCGCGAGCTGCACAAGACGATCGTCTTCGTCACCCACGACTTCGACGAGGCGATCAAGCTGGGCGACCGGATCGCCGTACTGCGCGAGCAGTCGCACATCGCCCAGTTCGACACCCCCGAGGCCATCCTCACCAACCCGGCGGACGACTTCGTCTCCGGCTTCGTCGGCGCGGGCGCGGCGCTGAAGCGGCTGAACCTGACCCGCGTGGGGGACGTCGAGATCACCGACTACCCGACGGCGACCGTCGACGACCCGCTCCAGGAGATCTTCGACCGGCTGCGGGCCGGGGGCACCAACGAGGTCCTGCTGCTCGACCGGCGCGGGCGGCCCTACAAGTGGCTGCGGCGCGGCGACCTGATGCGCGCCAAGGGCTCCCTGGCGCGGGCGGGCACCCTGGTGCACGACACGGTGACCCGGGACGCGACCCTGCGGGACGCGCTGGAGGCGGTCCTGACCGACAACGCGGGGCGGGTCGCGGTCACCGGGCGGCGCGGGGCGTACGAGGGTGTCGTCGACATGGAGACGCTGATGAACTCCGTGCACGAGATGCTGGAGGCCGACCGGCTCGACGCGCTGGAGCACCAGCACGACCTGGAGGAGACCCGGGCCGAGCAGACCCGCGCCGAGCAGGAGGGCGACGGCCTCACCGAGCGGGGAGGGCAGGCGTGAGGGCCTCTCCCGGCCGGTGGCCCGAGGACGAGCACGGGGCCGCAGGGGCCGTGTTCCGCGACGACGGCGAGGCGGGACAGGGACAGGAACAGGGACAGGGACAGGGACAGGGACAGGGACGGGGACGGGGACGGGGACAGGAACAGGGACAGGGACAGGAACCGGAGCCGGAATCCGAGCCCCGCCCGCCGTCCCCCGCCGCGACACGGCGGCGGGTCACCTGGCAGAAGCTGACCTTCCTGCCCGCGCTGCTGATCGCCGTCCTGCTGGCGACCTGGCTGTGGTTCCGGCAGGCGGAGCTGGACTCCGTCAGCGAGAACGCCCTGTCGGACGGCCGGGTCGGCAAGGCCCTGTGGCAGCACGTCGAACTGACCGTGATCTCCACCTTCTTCGTGCTGATCATCGCCATCCCCCTCGGCGTCCTGCTCACCCGCAAGGCGTTCCGCAGGGCCACCCCCCTGGCGATGGCGCTGGCCAACATCGGCCAGGCGACCCCGGCCATCGGCCTGCTCGCCCTGCTGGTGATCTGGCTGGGCATCGGCCGCAGGGCCGCCCTCATCGGCATCATCGTCTACGCCGTCCTGCCGGTGCTGTCGAACACCATCGCGGGCCTGAAGGCCAACGACCCCACCCTGCTGGAAGCGGCCCGCGGCATCGGCATGTCCCCGCTGGGCGTCCTGACCCGCGTGGAACTGCCGCTGGCCGTTCCCCTGATCCTGGCGGGCGTCCGCACGGCCCTGGTCCTCAACGTCGGTACGGCGACCCTGGCCACGTTCGGCGGGGGCGGCGGCCTCGGCGTGCTGATCACCACCGGCATCACCAACCAGCGGATGCCGGTGCTGATGCTCGGCTCGGTCCTCACCGTCGCCCTCGCCCTCCTGGTGGACTGGCTGGCCTCCCTGGCCGAACTGCTGCTGCGTCCCCGGGGACTGGAGGTGGGCGCATGAGACGCCGTGCGTGCCTGCTGCTGGCCGGGGTGCTGCTGTCGGCGGCGGCCGGCTGCGGTCTGACCAGCGGCTCCCCCATGTCCGACGACGTCGGGCCCGGCACCGTCGGCCGGGGCCGCCCCCTGGAGGGCGCCGACCTCACCGTCACCTCCAAGGCCTTCACCGAGCAGCTGATCCTCGGCGCGATCATGGGCATCGCCTTCGAGGCGGCCGGCGCCGAGGTCCTGGACCGCACCGGCATCCAGGGCGCCATCGGCTCGCGCGAGGCGGTCCTGAACGGTGACGCCGACGCGCTGTACGAGTACACGGGCACCGGCTGGATCACGTTCCTGGGCCACAACAAGCCCATCGCCGACCCGCACGAGCAGTGGCGGGCGGTGCGCGACGCCGACCGGAAGAACGGGGTGACCTGGCTGCCGCCGGCGTCGCTGAACAACACCTACGCGCTGGCGATGAACCGGGCGAACTTCGAGAAGTACGGCACGCGGACCCTCTCGGACGTGGCCCGGCTGGCGAAGTCGGACCCGGGCGCGGTGACGCTGTGCGTGGAGGGCGAGTTCGCCAACCGGGGGGACGGGCTGCCGGGCATGGAGCGGACGTACGGGATGGACGTCCCGGCGCGGAACGTCACGCAGATGGACACCGGGATCATCTACACGCAGGTCGCGAAGGGGGCCTGCACGTACGGGGAGGTCTTCACCACCGACGGGCGGATCAAGTCGATGGACCTGGTGGTGATGGAGGACGACAAGAAGTTCTTCCCGAACTACAACGCGACGCCGGTGGTCAACACCAAGGTGCTGCGGAAGTGGCCGGCGATCGCCGATGTCCTCGCGCCGGTCACCGCGAAGCTGACGAACTCCGTGGCGCGGGAGCTGAACGCGCGGGTGGACGTCGACGGGGAGGACCCCCACCACGTGGCGCTGGACTGGATGAAGGAGCAGGGGTTCGTGAAGGGCGGCTGACCGTGCCCCCTCGGAGTCCGGCCGCGGTCAGCAGCTGGGGACCGTGCCCTTGCCCGACGCCAGGGCCTTGAGCGCGCCGACCGCGCCCTTCAGGGTGGTCACCGGCACCAGCCGCAGCCCCTCGGGCAGCTCCGCCTCGGCCTCGGCGCACTCGGCCTTCGGCACCAGGAAGACGCTCGCCCCGTCCCGCCGCGCGGCCTGCGTCTTCAGCGGTACGCCGCCGACGGCCCCGACCTCGCCGTCGGCGGCGATCGTGCCCGTACCGGCGATGACCCGCCCGCCGGTCAGGTCGCCGCCGCTGCCGTCGCCCTCGAGCTTGTCGATGATCCCGAGGGAGAGCAGCAGCCCGGCGCTGGGACCGCCGACGTCGGCGAGCCGCAGACGGACGTCGACGTCCCCCGCGTCGAGGCCCAGGTAGTCCAGGGCGGCTTGGGTCGCCGCGTCCTGGGACTCCTCCATCTGGTCCAGGTTGTACTGCTCGATCTCCCGCACGTCCCCGCCGCTCGGGTAGACCGCGTCACGCGGCATGACCGCCCGGTCGGTGGCGAACCAGTTGCCGAGCACGTCGCCGAGCCGGACGTCCGTGTCGGGGCCGGTCGCCACGATCGTCGTCATCCGCAGCTGTCCGCTCGTCTCCCGGACGGGCGCGCCGGAGATCTCGATCACCTCGGAGCCCTTGTACGCGCCGAGCACGTTCGCCGTCGAGCCGGGCTGCGCCACCGAGAAGGGCAGCGGTGCGAACGCCGCGGTGGCGAGCAGAGCGACGACGGGCAGGGCACAGAGGGCGACGGCCTGGGGGCGCTTGAGGCGAGAGAGCACGGAGTCAATCTAACGTGGGGGCGTGTCCCGGCCGGGTCCCGGTACCGCCGGGACGACCGGCCCTCGGCGCCCCGCCGCTCCCGGCCCGGCGTGACCGTGGTGCCCCGGCCCGGCACCACCGAGCCGACCTGGTCCCGGCCCCGCCCCGGCGTCACCGCAGCGCCCCGGCCCCGCCCCGGCATCACCAAGGCGGCCCCGACCACGAACCGACGCCACCGAGCCGACCTGGCCCCGGCCCCGCCCCGGCGTCACCGCAGCGCCCCGGCCCCGCCCCGGCATCACCAAGGCGGCCCCGACCACGAACCGACGCCACCGAGCCGCCCCGGTCCCGGCCCCGCCCCGGCACCACCGAGCCGCCCCGGCGTCACCGCAGCGCCTCGGCCACCTCCCGGGCCGCGTCGACCACTCGCGGTCCCACCCGCTCCGGCACCACGTCCGACAGCATCACCACGCCCACGCTGCCCTCGACGCCCGTCACGCCGAGCAGCGGCGCCGCGGCCCCGCTGGCCCCGGCCTCCAGCTCCCCGTGGGTGAGGGTGTACCCGGGGTCCCCGGCCGGCTGCTGCCGCGCCGCGAGGATCGCCCGGCCGGCGGCGCCCCGGTCCAGGGGGTGGCGGAAACCGGCCCGGTAGGCCACGTGGTAGTCGGTCCAGGTCGGCTCGACCACGGCCACGGCCAGCGCCTCGGCCCCGTCCACCAGCGTCAGATGGGCGGTGGCCCCGATGTCCTCGGCCAGCGCCCGCAGCGCCGGCAGCGCCGCCTCGCGCACCAGCGGGTGCACCCGGCGGCCCAGGCCCAGCACCCCCAGTCCGACGCGGGCGCGTCCGCCCAGGTCACGGCGGACAAGGGCGTGCTGCTCCAGCGTGGCGAGCAACCGGTACACCACCGTCCGGTTCACGCCCAGCTTGTGGGACAGCTCGGTGACGGTCAGCCCGTGGTCCGTATCGGCCAGCAGCTTGAGGACGCGCAGTCCTCTGTCGAGCGTCTGGGAGGTCTCCGCGGTCACGACGCCCACTCCTTAGTGGTGAGGTCGGCGGCCTCCTCGCGGCGGGCGCGTCACCGAGTCCCGTCGGTGACGCGGGTCAGAGGCCGCCGATCGGCTGACGGCCCGGCGTCCTCCCGGGCCCAGTCGCTTCACGGCTGCGCTCCGCGGCGGCTCTGCCACGGGGCGTGTGCGTAGCGGGACAGTAACGAGCCGGTCCGCTCAGCGGAAGGCTCCGTCCAGAATCCGGGCAGGGGCCGGTGGAAACCGTCTGTGTTTGCCCCGGTACGTACCGCGCACAAGTGCGTACGGCGCACAAGGCGGGACCGCGCTCCCGGGGCGTGCGCGTCACTTCATGCGCGTGGCCCACTCCTGGACCTTGGCGATGCGCTGGCGCAGCTGCCCCGCCGTGGCCTCGGCGCTGGGCGGGCCGCCGCACACCCGGCGCAGCTCGGTGTGGATGACGCCGTGCGGCTTGCCGCTCTGGTGGACGTAGGCGCCGACCATGGTGTTGAGCTGGCGGCGCAGCTCCATGAGTTCCTTGTGGGTGACCACCGGCCGCCGCTCGGCGGGCAGTTCCAGCAGGTCCGCCTCGGTGTCGGGCTTCTTGCGGCTGTGCGCGATCTGCCGGGCCTGCCGCTTCTGCAGCAGCAGCTGCACCTGCTCGGGCTCCAGCAGGCCCGGGATGCCGAGGTAGTCCTGCTCCTCCTCGCTGCCCGGGTGGGCCTGCATGCCGAACTCGGCGCCGTTGTACATCACCCGGTCGAAGACGGCGTCGGACTCCAGCGCCTCGAAGGGCAGCATGTCCTGCTCGCCGGTGTCCTCGTCCTTCTGCTGCTCCGCCTCCTTGAGGAGCTTGTCCTCTTCGGCGTACGGGTCCTCCTCGCCGTCCTTCTTCGGCCGGTCGAGGACGTGGTCGCGCTCGCGCTCCATCTCGTTGGCGAAGGAGAGCAGGTCGGGCACGGTCGGCAGGAAGACGGAGGCGGTCTCGCCGCGCCGCCGGGACCGTACGAAACGGCCGACGGCCTGCGCGAAGAACAGCGGCGTCGAGATGGTCGTGGCGTACACCCCGACCGCCAGGCGCGGCACGTCGACGCCCTCGGACACCATGCGGACGGCGACCATCCACCGGTCGTCGCTCGCGCTGAACTCGTCGATCCGCTTCGACGCGCCGGCGTCGTCGGACAGCACGAGGGTCGCCTTGTGCCCGGTGATCTCCCGGATGAGCTTGGCGTACGCGCGCGCCGCGTCCTGGTCGGAGGCGATGACGAGGGCGCCCGCGTCCGGGATGGCCTTTCTGACCTCGGTCAGCCGCTGGTCGGCGGCGCGCAGCACGGCGGGCATCCACTCGCCGCGCGGGTCGAGGGCGGTGCGCCAGGCCTGGCTGACCGCGTCCTTGGTCATCGGCTCGCCGAGGCGGGCCTCGATCTCGTCGCCGGCCTTGGTGCGCCAGCGCATGTTGCCGCTGTAGGAGAGGAAGATGACCGGCCGCACGACGCCGTCGGCGAGGGCGGACCCGTACCCGTAGGTGTAGTCGGCGGCCGACCGCCGGATGCCGTCCGCCCCCTCCTCGTACGTCACGAAGGGGATGGGGTTGGTGTCGGACCGGAACGGCGTACCGGTCAGCGCGAGCCGCCGCGTGGCCGGCTCGAACGCCTCCAGGCACGCCTCGCCCCAGGACTTGGAGTCACCAGCGTGGTGGATCTCGTCCAGGATCACCAGGGTCTTGCGCTGCTCGACGCGGTTGCGGTGCAGCATGGGCCGCACGCCCACGCCCGCGTACGTGACGGCGACGCCGTCGTACTCCTTGCCGAGCGGGCCGGCGCTGTACTCGGGATCCAGCTTGATCCCCACCCGCGCGGCGGCCTCGGCCCACTGCTTCTTCAGGTGCTCGGTCGGCGCGACCACGGTCACCTGCTGCACGACGTGGTGGTGCAGCAGCCAGGAGGCCAGCGTCAGCGCGAAGGTCGTCTTGCCGGCGCCGGGCGTGGCGACCGCCAGGAAGTCGCGCGGCTGCTCCTGGATGTACTTCTCCATCGCCCCCTGCTGCCAGGCGCGCAGCTTGCTGGCGGTGCCCCAGGGGGCACGGCCGGGGAAAGCCGGGGACAGGTGGTGCGACGAGCTGGAGCTGGCGGTGGTAGTCACGGTCTCCGGAGGGGGTAGAACGGCTCGGCTACGTATGACAACCGGGCCACCCTACCGGCGCCGCCACCCGGCCGACGCCCGGACCGGGCCGGGTCACCTGCCGGTGGGACCGAGGTCACACCGGCCGCTCGGCCAGGTCCCGCAGCGCCTCGGAGATGACCTTCACGTCCTCCAGACCGCCGTACGCCTCCTGCCCGAACTGACGGCCGTCGGCCGGTGCACGACCGACTCCAGCGCGGTCAGGTACACAGAGGTCGCTTGAGTCGCTCCAGCAGCTCGGCCCATGTGGCGGTCTGCTCCTCGGCGGCCTTCCGGACGAGCGCCTCGTGAGCCGTCCGGGCCGGACAGTCGTCCACGGCCCGCGGCACCATGGCGTGCGTGCCGACCCCCTCCTCCTCGGCGCGCGGCTTCAGGGCTTCCCTTCGTTCGTCGCGGAGACGCGGGCTCATGGCCATATCCGAACGGTACCGATCGATGGGGTCAGAGCGGCACCGATCGATGAGGTCAGAGTGGTACCACTCACGCCGACGGCGTCCGCACCCGCGTCGTCACCCACGCCCCCACCAGCGCCACCGCCGCCATCGGCAGGAAGACCGCCGCGAACGCGGCCGGGTGGGAGCCGGCGCCGGTGGCCTCCGTGGCCGCGTGGCCGGCCGTACCGCCGCCCAGCGCGGCGAAGGCGGCGCCGCCCGCGGCGAGCAGCAGGACGTTGGACAGGCCGTCGGAGATCTGCAGGGCGGCGGAGTTGGTGCCCGCCTCCTCGGGGGCGGAGAGCTTCAGCAGCAGCACGCTGGTGGAGGAGATCACCAGGCCCATGCCGAAGCAGCCGAATGCCCAGGCGACGGCGACCGTCCAGGCGGGCACCGCGTCGATCAGCACGCTCGGCGCGGTGGCGATGGCCGCCGCGACCAGCGCCATGCCGAGCGTCATCAGCCGCTCCCGGTGGGGCTCCACGCGCGGCCGGGACTGCACCCACGAGCCCAGCGCCCACGTCGCGCCGCCCGCCGCGAGCGAGAACCCGGCCAGCGTCGGGCTCAGCCCCCGCTGGGTGACCAGCATCAGCGGCACGAAGGACTCGGCGGCGATGAAGGAGCCCGCCGCGAGGCCGCGCAGCAGCACCACGGAGGGCAGGCCGCGGGCGGCCCGGCAGGTGCCGCGCGGGAGCAGGCCGAGCACGGCCGGGACGAGCAGCGCCGCGCCCGCCGCGCCGGGCAGCAGCGAGAGCCAGCGCAGGTCCTG
Source organism: Streptomyces sp. NPDC006134 (assembly GCF_040628835.1). Classification (NCBI taxonomy): domain Bacteria; kingdom Bacillati; phylum Actinomycetota; class Actinomycetes; order Kitasatosporales; family Streptomycetaceae; genus Streptomyces; species Streptomyces sp. NPDC006134. The sequence continues at coordinate 52,086 of NZ_JBEXTV010000013.1, forward strand.
GGCGCCGTATTGGAGCAGCCCGGCACCCAGCGAGATGCCGAGGGCGAGGCGGATGCGGCGGCGGTCGAAGGAGGCGGGCCGGTCCCCGCCGTCCGCCCCCGGCACGGGGCCCGCCGCCCGGCTGCGTATCTGCGGCAGCGCCAGGGCCAGCGGGAGCACCACCAGGACCGGGATCCCGACGAACACCCAGCGCCAGCCGAGGTGCTCGGTCACCGCGCCCGAGGCGAGCGGGCCGACGATCGACGGGACGATCCAGCCCGCCGCGAACGCCGCCATGATCGCCGGCCGCAGCCGCTCCGGGTAGGCGCGGCCGACGACGACGTACAGCGCGACGATCACCAGTCCGCCGCCGAGCCCCTGCACGGCCCGCCCGAGGATGAACAGCCACATCGCCCCGGCCGTCCCCGACAGCAGCAGCCCCGCCGCGAAGGAGGCGATGCCCCAGGTCAGCGGCGCCAGCGGCCCGCGCCGGTCCGACCACTGACCGGAGAGCACCATCCCGAACAGGCTCGTCGTGAAGTACCCGGAGAACGCGAACGCGTACAGCGACACCCCGTGCAGCTCCCGCGCCGCCACCGGCATCGCCGTGCCGACCGCCGTCGCCTCGAAGGCGATCAGGACGACGACGGAGACGATCCCGATGCTCAGCGCCCGGTAGGCACGGCTCAGCACGGTCTCACCGGCCGGGGCGGGGGCGTCGGGGGAGGTTTTCGCGTCGGCGGCGGTGTGGGCGACGTCGGTGTCGCGCGGCTCAGGGACGGTCATGGTCGCCAGCGTAAGGGTCACAGCCGGTGGTGACTCCTGTCCGGAGACGGTCCGCGCCCGCGACCTTGGTCGTAGGACCGCCGCCCGTTCGTGAACGGCGTGTGGCGGTCGCATTGCGGCGCCGCCCCTTCCCTTGAGCACCGCTCCCGGCGGGGCCTACGGTCGAAGAGCCGAGGGGGAAGCGGTACTCCACTCCCCCGCCCCGGCCGTGTGCCCGAGTGGTTGAGGGACTCGCCTGCAAAGCGAGTGACGCGGGTTCGATTCCCGCCACGGCCTCCAGTGGTATCCCGCGGCGCAGCAGCCAGAGGGTCAGGACCAGGGTGGAGAGGTCCGAGGCCAGCGGGTGCAGGGCGGCCTCGGTCTCGCGCCAGGCCAGGACCGCGCCCGTGGCCGCGTCCACGACCACGCCGCTGCCGTCGGCCAGGCGGCCCACACGGATCAGGTGCTCGGCCCGGTCCGGGAGCCGGTCGGCCGGGAACGCGCCGGGGTGCCCGTAGCGCTCGTGGCACTCGTAGTACTCGTAGTACTCGTAGTACTCGTAGTACTCGGCGAGGGTCGGCAGTGGCATCTCCGTGTCGTGGCGGAACGGGAAGCCGTTCTCGGGCAGGCCCGTCTCGCGCAGGAAACGGCGGGTCGGCTCGTGGGTGAGCGTCGCGGGGAAGTCGACCTCCTCGAACCGCACCACCTCGCCCCGGCCGAACTCCCGCTCCAGCAGCCGGGCCGGAAGGTCCAGCGCCAGCCCGGACGCCGTGCGCCGGCCCGCCGCGAGGACCAGCAGGCCGAGCAGCGCGGCCGTCCTCCAGAACAGCGGCAGCCCGTCGCCCCGCAGCCGCTCCGCCGGCGGCGCCGACGGGCCCCGGGCCGCCCCGGCCGCCGTCGCGAACCTGATCAGCGTGAGCGGCGACGGCCCCCACAGGACCGTGTCCCCGGCCGTCCTCGCCGGCCCCTCGTGTGCCGGTCCCCGGTGCGTCGATCCCCCGTGCATCGTGCTCCCCCGTACGTGCGTGCCTGTGTCCGTGCCGAGTGCCGGGCGGCGCGGGCGCGTCACACGCCCGGCGGGCCCGTCGCCCCGCCACCGAAAACACTACGCGCCGGCACTGACAACGCGGGCCGGTCTCACCGGCCGGTCACCACCGCCGCCTGCGGCCGGATCGGCAGCCGGTTCACGGGGCGGCCCGTGGCGGCGCGGACGGCGGAGGCGACGGCCGCCGGGGAGGTCACCACCGGGACCGCGCTGACCGCCTTCGCCCCGAAGGGGGCGACCACGTCCCGTTCCTCGACGAGCTTGACGATCCGGATGTCGGGCGCGTCCAGGGCCGTGGGGAGCGTGTAGCCGGTCAGGTCGGGGTGGCGGACCAGGCCGCGCGGCGTGCGGAGGTTCTCGGTGAGCGCGATGCCCACGCCCTGGGTGACACCGGCCTCGATGCGGGCGGCCAGCTGCGCCGGGTTCAGCACCCGGCCCACGTCCTGGGCGACCGCCAGCTCCACCACCCGTACCGAGCCGATCTCGATGTCGACGTCCACCACCGCGCGGATGGCGCAGAAGGACAGGCCCACGAAGGCGTCGCCCTGCCCGGACGCGTCGAGCGGCTCGGTCGGGTGCGGGCGGCACTGGGCCGTCGCCCACAGCTCCTTGCCCTCCAGCGCCTCGGCGACGGTGGTCGACAGCACGCCGTCGTACGAGGTGATCTTGCCGTCCGTGATCTGGAGGAGCTCCGTGGACATGCCGAACTTGTGGGCCAGGGGCTGGAGCAGCTGGGTGCGGACCATCTTGGCCGCGCGTTCCACCGCGCCGCCCGACACCCAGGTGTGGCGGCCCCGGCAGCCCGCGCCGGCCGGCGGCTGGTCGGTGTCGACGGGCGCCACGTGCACCTCGTCGACGCCGAGCGTCTCCTGCACGATCTGCCGGGCCAGCGTGGTGAAGCCCTGCCCGGTCTCGACGGCGGCGCACAGCACGGTGGCCACGCCGTCCTGCACCTTCACCGTCGCCGTGGAGACCTCGTCCGCGCCCTCCGCGCCGAGCATGTGCACCATGCCCAGGCCGTAGCCCACGCCCCGGCGCACCGCGCCCGGTTCGCCCGCGCCCTCGGGGCCGCCGGGCAGCAGCCACTCCTCCTCCGGCGTGTCCTTGGGCAGCGGGGGGAGCGGGACGTCGCGGACGGCCTGGAGGAGTTCGGCGACCGGGGCCGGGCAGGTCACCGTCTGGCCGGTCGGCAGCACGTCACCGGTGGCCATCACGTTGCGCAGGCGCAGCTCCGCCGGATCGACGCCGAGCCGCCTGGCCAGCTTGTCCATCTGCGCCTCGTAGGCGGCGCACACCTGCATGGCGCCCTCGCCGCGCACATGGCCGGAGGGCGGGTTGTTGGTGCGCACGGCCCAGCCCTCGATGAACGCGTTCGGCACGACGTACGGGCCGCAGGCGAACGCCACGGCGGCGGCCAGCGCGTCGGAGGACGTGTCGGCGTACGCGCCCGCGTCGAGCAGGATCTGCGCCTCGACCTTCACCAGCCGGCCCTCGGCGTCCGCGTGGTGGCGGTAGCGCAGCAGGGTCGGGTGGCGGTGGGCGTGGCCGAGGAAGGACTCCTCGCGCGTGGCGGTCAGCTTCACCGGGCAGCCGGTCTTCAGCGCCAGCAGGCCCAGCGGGAGCTGGAAGCCCTGGTCCTCGCGGTCGGCCGTGGCGCCGGGCACACCGGTGACGACGATCTTCACCTGTTCGGGGGGCAGGCCGTAGCAGTCGGCGGCGGTGTCGCGGTCGGTGTGCGGGTCGGTGGAGGCCAGGTAGAGCTCCACGCCGCCGTCGGGGCGCGGGACCGCCAGGCCCGCCTCGGCGCCGATGGGCGCCGGGTCCTGGCGGCCGATGCGGTACAGGCCCTCCACGATGACCTCGCCGACCGCCTCGGGGTCGCCGTGCCGCAGCGGGATGTGCCGGATCAGGTTGCCGTCGGGGTGCAGCGGCTGCGCCTCGAACGCCTGCTCCGGGTCGGTCACCGGATCGAGCACCTCGTACTCGACGATGACGGCCGCGGCGGCCATCCGCGCGGTGTCGGGGTGGTCGGCGGCGACGGCGGCGATGGGCTCGCCGTGGTGGCGTACGACCTCGGAGGCGAACACCGGGCGGTCGGCCTTGCCACGCCCGTGCAGCGGGCTGCCGGGGACGTCCTCGTGGGTGACGACGGCCCGTACGCCGGGCATCTCGCGCGCGTGGGAGGTGTCGATGGACACGATGCGCGCGTGTGCGTGCGGGGAGCGCAGGACGGCCGCCCACAGCAGGCCCTCGGCCCACAGGTCGGAGGCGTACGGGAAGGTGCCCTCCGTCTTGGCCCGGGCGTCGGCGGGCGGCAGGGAGGCGCCGAGGCCGTGCGGGATCGCTTCCGGGGCGGGGGCGGCCTCCGCGGGCTGCGCGGCCTGCGCGGTGGCTGCTTCGTCGGTCACGCGTGGCCTCCGTCCTGGCCGTAGGGCTGGTCGTGCGGTCCCGGCGCCTCCGGGGAGCCGGGCGTCCCGGGAGCGGCCGGGGGATCGAACACCGACGGGCCCCCCTGGTGGGGAACGTGCGGCTGCCCGGGGTCCGTCTCGGGCGCGTCGGCGGCGGCGTGCGCCTGCCGCTCGGCGACGACCTCCTCGACGGCCCGCAGGACGCCCCGGTAGCCGGAGCAGCGGCACAGGTTGCCGCACAGCGCCTGCCGGGTCTCCAGCTCGGTCGGCGCCGGGTTGCCCTCCAGCAGGTCGTGCACGGTCATCGCCATGCCGGGCACGCAGAAACCGCACTGCACCGCCCCGCACCGCGCCAGCGCCCGCTGCACGTCCGACGGCTGCCCGTCGGCGGCCAGGCCCTCGACGGTGCGGACCTCGCTGCCGGCCGCGGTCGCCGCCGGGACCAGGCAGGAGGCGACCAGGCGTCCGTCGACCTGCACGTTGCAGGCGCCGCACTCGCCCTGCGAGCAGCCGTCCTTGGCGCCCGCGAGCCCGAGCCGCTCCCGCAGCACGTACAGCAGCGACTCGCCGATCCACGCGTCGGTGACGGGGCGGTCGGTGCCGTTGACGCGCAGGACGTACGAGGCGAGGGGGTGCTCGTCGTGGGCGGCGGGGGCCGCCGCCGGCTCCTCCCCGGGCGTGGCGGGAGTGTCGGCCGGGGGCTGTTCCTCGGGCGCCGCTGCCGCCTCCGGGGACGGGTCGGCCGCCTCCGCCGGTGCCTCCGCGTCGGTCACGTCGGCCGTGTCCGCCGTGTCGGCCGGTTCCGTCGCGTCGGCCGGTTCCGTCGCATCGGCCGCGTCGGCCGGAGGCTGCGTGGGCGCCTCGGCGGCCCCGGTGGCCTCGGGCTCCTCGGCCACCTCGGGCGCGGGCACCGCGTCCTTGGCCGGCGTGGGGGCGGCGGGGTCCTCGGCGGGGGCGTCAGGGGCCGGTACGGCCTCCGGAGTGCCGGGGTCGGCAGGGGTGTCAGGGGTGCCGGGGGTGTCCGGAGTCACGGCAGGGGCTTGCGCGGAGCTGTCCGGTTCCCCGGTGTCCTCGGTGTCCTCGGACGCCGCACCGGCCTCGGCGGCCGCCGGTGACGGCTCCTCGGCAGCGGTCGGTGACGGCTCCTCGGCCGGCTCCGGCGAGGGCTGTGACGGCGGTTCGGCCTCCGGCGTCCCCGCGGTCTCCGGCGCCCCCGCCGCCTCCTGCGGCTCCACGGCCTCCGCGGCGTGCTGCACGTACGGAGCGGTGCCGTGCTCCGGAACGGCGTCGTGCTCCGGAGCAGCGTGCTCGGCGGGATGCTGCCCGCCGTGGCCGGTGGAACGGTCCGCCACAGGGGTCGCCCAGGGCGCGGGGGCGCCGCCGGGGAGCGTGGCCGGCGGGGTGCCGCCCCACTGCTCGACCAGGGACGACGTGGTGAACTCGCCCGACTCGTCGGGGAGGTCTCCCCCGGCCACGGGGATGGACCACTGCCCGGTCACGTCGTGGCCGGGAGCGGACGCGGCGGCGGGCCCGGACGGGTGGTACTCCGGAGCGGGGGCCTCCGCGAAGTCCCACTGCCCCGTGGTGTCCGGGTGGTACGTGAACCGGTCGTTCGCGGTGTAGGGGTCCCCGTGCTCACCGCGCTCACCGTGCTCCCCGTGCCGCCCGGCCACGCCGTACGGATCGTGCTGCCGGTACCCGGCGTCCGGGCCCTGCTGCCCGTATCCGGCGTCCGGGCCCTGCGGGTACCCGCCGGAGCCCTGCGGGTATCCGCCGTCCGTGCCGTGCTGCCGGTACCCGGCGTCCGGGTCCTGCGGGTACGCCTCCCCGCCGCTCTGCGGGTACGCGCCCTCGCCGCCCTGCGGGTACACACCGTCGGCGCCCTGCCCGTATCCGGCGTCCGGGCCCTGCTGCCGGTAATCGCCCTCCGGCCGGTAGCCGCCCTCCGGCACGCCCGGCGCGTGCCACTGCGCCGCGCCGTCCGGTGCCGGCGGCGTCGCCCAGGGGACCGCGGTCGCCGGGTCGGTGCCCGCGGTCGTGGCCGGCGTGACCGTTATCTGCGGCGGCACGTAGCCGTGGCCGGGCGCGGCGAGCGGGCTGTCGGTGGCGGCCAGGAGCGCGTCGATGCCCCCCTCGGGGAGTTGCACGAAGGCGGTGGCGCCGTCGTCGTAGTCGCCCTGGGGCAGCGGGTCCCAGCGTCCGCCGCCCTGGTGCATGCCCTCTCCGTGCTGGTCGTCGGTCACGACAGCGCCCTCCCCAGTGCTCGTCGGGCCAGCGCGGCGACGGTGCGCCGCAGGTGCAGTACGGCGGGCGGAAGCTGCAGGACGGAGCCGTCCTCGGCCGGAGCCGGATCGGGGACGCAGGCCGCGGCCACGTACTCGCCGAAGGCGTGCAGGGCGTCCGGCACGAGCACGCGGTCGTTGTCCCAGTCGATGAGCTGGGCGACCCAGTGCTCGGCGTCCAGGGGGCGCAGCGGCATGGGCGCTATGGCGCCGACGGCGCACCGCACTCCGCGCCGCGCGGGGTCGAGGACCAGCGCCACCGAGGCAACGGCGCGGCCGGGGCCGGTGCGGCCGGTGGCCTTCAGGAAGACCTGCGGGGCGTGCAGGAGCGGCACGCGCACGTAGCCGATGAGTTCGCCCGCGCGGAGCATCTCCACACCGGCCAGCAGGTGCGACACCGGGATCTCGCGGCGGGCTCCGCCCGGGCCCGCGATGATCAGCGTCGCCTCCAGGGCGGCCAGGACGGGCAGCGCGTCACCCGTCGGGGAGGCCGAGGCGATGTTGCCGCCCAGGGTGCCCGCGTTGCGGATGTGGGGCGGGCCGGCGGCGCGCGCGGCGGCGGCGAGCGCCGGGATCAGGGCGGCGAAGTCGGGGCGCCCCATGCGCGCGTGGGTGAGCCCGGCGCCGAGCAGCGCGTGGCCGTCCTGGTACTGCCAGCCGCGGATCTCGCTGATGCGGCCGAGGCCGACCAGGGCGGTGGGCCTGAGCTGCCCGGAGTTGACGGCGGTCATGAGATCGGTGCCGCCCGCGACCGGCACGGCGGCGGGCACGGCGGTGAGGGCCGCCACCGCCTCGTCCAGTGTCGTGGGCAGCGTGACGGCCTGCGCCGCCTGCGGTGCGTGCGTGGTCAAACCGGCTGCCCCTTCCCGCTGTCCCACCTGGTCCCACCTGTGTTGCCGTACGGTACGTGCCGACAGGGCGGACGTGGCAACTCTGGCACATCTTCGCAGGACCCGAACGCGGGGGTCGGTCAGGAGGCGTTCGTCCGCCCGGTCGGGGAGGCGGTCCGCTTTCGCATGGCATCACCATGGATCGGCCGTGCACGCGGATGGGACTTTTCTGACGCGGTCTGAGGCTTTTCTTCCTTTATTCCCCTTACTTCGCTTCTTCGGACTTCACTTCTCCGGTGGCGGGCCGTCGATGGGCCGGCCCGGCACGCCGGGGCGGCGCTGCCACGGCCGCGGGCCCGTGGGGGGCCGGTAGGCGACCCCGAGGGCGTCAAGTCGCCGGTAGTGGGCGGCCATCCGCCGTTCGAAGCCGGTGAAGTCGCGTTGCCGCGGGGCCGGCAGGTCGCTCCAGGCGACCTCGGCGAAGGCGGCGAGCCTCGGGAACATCTGGTAGTCCACCCGCCGTTGGTCCTCCATCACCTCCGTCCACACGTTGGCCTGGGTGCCCAGGACGTGGCGGGCCTCGTCCTGGGTGAGCTGCGGCGGGACGGGCTCGAACCGGTAGACGTCCTCCAGGGTGCGCACGTACCCGATCGGCACGGGCTCGTCGGGGCCCGCGTCCTGCCGGTGGTCCAGGTAGACGTGCTGCTCGGGGCACATGACGACGTCGTGCCCGGCCCGCGCGGCGGCGATCCCGCCGCCGTAGCCGCGCCACGACGACACGGCCGCGCCGGGGGCCAGACCGCCCTCCAGGATCTCGTCCCAGCCGATGAGCCGGCGTCCGCGCGCGGCGAGCCAGGCGTCGAAGTGCCCGATGAACCACGCCTGGAGCCCGTCCTCGTCCGCAAGCCCGAGCTCCTTGATCCGGGCCTGCGCGGCGGGTGAGCGCCGCCACTGGTCCTTGGGGCACTCGTCACCGCCGACGTGGATGAACTCCGACGGGAACAGGTCGAGCACTTCCTCGAAGACCCCCTCGTAGAAGCGCAGGGTGTGGTCCGTGGGGGCGAGGACGTTCGGGCAGACGCCCCAGGTGTCCCAGACGGTGAGGGCGGTGGTGTCGACGACGTCGGTGTTGCCGAGTTCCGGATACGCGGCGATGGCGGCCTGCGAGTGCCCGGGCACGTCGATCTCCGGGACGACGGTGATGTGCCGTTCGGCGGCGTAGGCGACGATCTCCCGGATGTCGTCCTGGGTGTAGTAGCCGCCGTGCGGTTTTTCCTCCCACAGCGGCGAGGCGCGGTGGCCGAATTTCGTGCGGGCCCGCCAGGAACCGATCTCGGTCAGTTTCGGATACCGCTCGATCTCGATGCGCCAGCCCTGGTCATCCGTCAGGTGAAAGTGGAAGACGTTGAGTTTGTGCGCGGCCATCAGGTCGAGACAGCGCAGCACACCGTCCTTGGGCAGGAAGTGGCGGGCGACGTCGAGCATGAGGCCGCGCCAGCGGAAACGGGGGCGGTCCTCGACGACCTGCGGCTCGATCGCATACCGCGCGCCGGGCCGCAGGGGGGCTTTCCGGAAGGCGTCCGGCCCGAGGAGCTGGCGCAGGGTCTGGGCGCCCCAGAAGACGCCGGCCGCGCCGCCGCCCGCGATGTCGACGCCGGACCCGGCGCCGACGGTGAGCCGGTACTCCTCGGGGGCGAGGGCGGCGTCGAGACGCAGCCGCAGGGTGCCGTGGGCGTCACAGGCGCCGTTGCGGCCGTCGTGGGAGTCGCGGGCATCGTACGGTCCGGGGCGCAGCGGCAGGCCCAGGGCGGGGCCCAGCACGGCCCGCAGCCACCGCTCGGTGGTGCCGGTGCCTGGCGCGGCGCACACGGTGGTGTCCTCGGTCAGCAGGAAGCCCTGCTCACCGGGCCGTTTCTCGACGGCGCGGGGCGCCGGGACCAGTTCGGTGGGAGAAGTCATGTCACACCTCGTCTTGTGAGGGCCGGTACGGCTGGTGCCGGTACGGCTGGTGCCGGTATGGCTGGTGCCGGTACGGCTAACCCTTCACCGCTCCGCCGAGGCCGGAGACGAGCCGTCGCTGCACGAGCACGAAGAACACCAGCACCGGAATGGTCATCACCGTGGACGCCGCCATCACCCCGCCCCAGTCCGGATCGTCCGGCTTGTAGAACACCAGCAGCGCCATCGGCAGAGTCGACCGGGAGGTGTCGCTGATGATGAAGGACTTGGCGAACAGGAAGTCGTTCCAGGCCGAGATGAAGGAGAACACGCTGGTGGCGACCAGACCCGGGAGGACCAGCGGGAAAAGGATCCGCCACAGAAAGCGCGCCCGGCTCGCCCCGTCGATGTACGCGGCCTCCTCCAGGGCCTCGGGAACGGCCTTCACGAAACCCCGCAGCATCCAGATCGCGAACGGCAGCGAGAAGGCGATGTGGGGCAGGATCAGCGACCCCAGCGTGTTCAGCTGACCGGCGTCCCGCATGAGGAAGAACAACGGGATCGTGAGGGCTTCGACCGGCACCGTCTGGGCGATCAGAAACATGATCAGCAAGGTGGTCCGGAAGCGGAAGCGGAATCGTGTCACGGCCGTCGCGGCGAGAAACGCGATGAGCGCCGAGGCGATCACGACAGTGCCCGCGACGAGCAGGCTGTTGAGGAAGTAACGGCCGAATTCCTGCTGCCCGAAGACCCGCCGGAAGGAGTCCAGGGTGGGTGACAGGGTCCACGGCCGCGGCCGGTCCGACTCGATCTCGCCGGCCGGCCTGAAGGCGCTCAGCACCATCCAGTACAGGGGGAAGGCGACGACGGCCGCGATCAGCAGGGCCGAGGTCTCGGCGGCCGGCCGCCACGGACGGCGCACGCGCGGACGGCGCACGAGTGGTTGGCGTAGGCGCGGGCCGCGTACGAGCGGGTGACGTGCGCGCGGGCCGCGTACGAGCGGGCGCGGAAGATTCACAGTTCCTCCCCCTGGCGGCGCAGCAGCCGCAGGTACACCAGCGTCACGGCGAGCAGGACCAGCAGCATCACGACGCCGATCGCCGAGCCGAGGCTGTACTGCGAGGACGCGAACGCCTTCTGGTAGGCGTAGACGTTCAGCACGAGGTTCTGGCCCGCGATGCCGCCGCCGCCCGTCATGACGTAGATCTGTGTGAAGACCTTGAAGTCCCAGATGACCGACTGGATGGTGACCACCGTCAGGATGGGCCGCAGCATCGGCGCGAGGACGGACCGCCAGATCCGCCACTGCGAGGCGCCGTCCAGGGCGGCGGCCTCCAGCACCTCGGACGGTACGGCGCGGATGCCGGCGTAGACGGTGACCATGACGAACGGGAAGGAGCACCAGACCACTTCGAGCAGGACGAGGAAGAAGGCGCTCAGGCGCCCGTAGGTCCAGGAGTGGTCGCCGAGGCCGAGGATCCGGTTGACGGGGCCGAAGTCCGGGTCGAACAGGAACAGCCAGACCGTGGAGCCGGTGATCGCCGGGGTGGCCCAGGCGCCCAGCGCGGCCAGCATCAGCGCGAGCCGCGGCAGGGCCCGCACGCGGGTGAGCAGCACCGCGAGCGCGCAGCCGACCGCCAGCGTGGAGACCACGCAGGCCGCCGCGAACAGGACGGTCGCCAGCAGCACCTGCCAGAACTGGTCGTCGCCGAAGAGTTCGGCGTAGTTGCCCAGGCCCCGGAAGGTGGTCGGTGCGCCGCCGCTGACCTGGGCCTGGGTGTACTCCAGGAACGAGATCAGGCCGAGCTGGTAGATGGGGTAGACGAGGAGCGCGCCGAGGACGACGAGGGCGGGGGCGAGGTACAGCCAGGCGGTGGCCGAACGCCCCCGGGGGTGCGGGGTACCGCGCGGCCGGCCACCCGGCGCCCGCTCCCGCCGGCGCACCGCACGCGCCGCCCCCGTGGTCACCCCCCTCACCCCGCGGAGCCGAACGCGTCGTTCATCTTCTTCGCCGCGTCCCCGGAGGCCGCCGCCACGTCCTTCCTGCCGCTGACGATCTCCTGGAACATGGTCGGCAGCACCAGCGAGGAGTCGATCCGCGCCCAGGCGGGCGAGGCCGGCACGAACCTGGTGCCCGCGGCGAGCGTCTCGACGAACGGCTTCACGAACGGCTGCTTCGCGGCGGCCCGCTGCCGCACGTCGGTGAAGGTCGGCAGGAAGCCCATCGCGTCGAACAGCGCGCCCTGCGCCTTCTTCGACGCCAGCCGCTTCATCAGGTCGACGGCGAGGGTGCGGTGCGAGGTGCTCTTCAGCACACCGATGTTGTTCCCGCCCGCGAACGCCGGGGCGATGGAGCCCGGTTCGACGCCCGGCAGCGGTACGACGGCGTACTTGCCCTTCACCTTCCCGGCCTCCACGGCCTGGTGACTGAAGTCACCGCCGATCGCCATGCCCGCCTTCCCCGAAGCGAACGCGGTGACGGTGTCGTTGCCGCCCATGCCCGCGCACTTGGCGGCGGGGCAGTTGTCGTCGCCGAAGAGGGAGGTGTACGCCTCGATGCCCTTGCGGGCGGCGGGGCTGTCGAGGGCGGAGGCGTACGAACCGCCCTTTCCGGTGGCGAGTTCGCCGCCGTGGGCCCACAGGAACGGCAGCGCCCCGTAGGTGTAGGCGCCGCCGACCGCGAGGCCGTACAGGCCGGGCTCGGCCGCCCGGATCGCCTTCGCCGTGGACGCCAGCTCCCCCATCGTCTCCGGCACGTCCAGGCCCAGTTCCCGGAAGATGTCCGTCCGGTAGTACAGGGCCCGGACGCCGACGAAGTAGGGGGCTCCGTAGACCTTGCCGTCGACCGTGACCGACTGCCGGGCGGTGGGGTCGGTGTCCCGGGCCTCCTCCCAGGCGCCGAACTCCTCGGTGACGTCCGCCAGTCCGCCGTCCTCGACGTAGCCGGCGGTGTCGGTGTTGCCGTACTCGATGACGTCGGGTGCGCTCGCGGGGTCGTTGAAGGCGGCCTTGATGCGCTGGGCGCGGGTCTCGACGGGGATGTACTCGACGGTGACGTCGGTGCCCTCGTGGGCCTTCTCGAAGTCGGCCAGGACCGTGTCGACGACCCGTTCCTTGGGCTGGTTGTTGACCTCCTGGAAGAGCCAGAGGCGCAGGGTGCCGGTCTTCTCGTCCTTGCCGGAGGCGGAGTTGCCGGACGTCTGGGGGGCGCAGGCGGCGGTGGCGGTCAGGACGGCGGCGGCGAACAGCACGGCCGGGCGGGCGAGGCGGGTGGCGGGGCGGCGCGTGGGGCGTACGGCGGGGCGTCTTGCAGGGCGTATTGCGGGGAGCTTCATGAAGCGGTCCTCCGAGCGTTGCAGCATGTGCAATGAAGGTTTTGCTCTGCACAACACTTCGGAGGCTAGAGACTCCATGAACATGACGACAAGAGGTCTCTACCACTCTGTGACCCCACGACACCCTCCGCGCGACGTCCGGACAGCCCCGGTCGGCACGCCCGGACAGCCCCGATCGGCACGCCCGGACAGCCCCGGTCGGCACGTCCGAACAGCCCCGGTCGGCACGTCCGAACAGCCCCGGACAGCGCACCCGGACATGCACGTCGACAGCACGCCCGGACAGCACAAAGGCCCCTGAGCGCGTCACGGCGCGCTCGGGGGCCTCACCGGCCTCGGACGGGAAGAGCCGCTACTTCTTGTCGCCGCCCTTGCCCTCGTCCCCGCCGGCACCCATGGACTCGTAGATCTCCTTGCACATGGGGCACACGGGGTACTTCTTCGGGTCGCGGCCCGGTACCCAGACCTTGCCGCACAGCGCCACGACGGGGGTGCCGTCGAGGGCGCTCGCCATGATCTTGTCCTTCTGGACGTAGTGGGCGAAGCGCTCGTGGTCGCCGTCGCCATGGGAGGTCTGCGGCGTCGGCTCTACGAGGGTCCCCGTACCAGTCCCGCGCTCGGGCTCGAGAGTGCTCATGCATGCCAGGGTACTGAAGGTCACACGGATCAGTTGAGCGAAGGGTCGTCCGGGTACGTCGCCACCATCGCCAGCTCGTTGCGCTGGCGGCGCAGGACCTCGCGCCACAGCCGCTCGGGCGCCGGGGAGGAGACGTCGCCGGGCTCGGACTCCACGACGTACCAGGCGCCCTCCACCAGCTCGTCCTCCAGCTGGCCGGGGCCCCAGCCCGCGTACCCGGCGAAGATCCGCAGCGAGCCCACCGCGGAGGCGAGCAGCTCCGGCGGGGCCTCCAGGTCCACCAGGCCGATCGCGCCGTACACCCGGCGCCAGCCCAGCGGGGCGGCCTCGCCGCTGTCGCCGCCGGGGACGACGGCCACGCCGAGGGCCGAGTCGAGGGAGACCGGGCCGCCCTGGAAGACGACGCCGGGTTCGCCGGCGAGGTCCGCCCAGTCCTCCAGGATGTCGCCCACGCCGACCGGCGTCGGGCGGTTGAGGACGACACCGAGGGAGCCCTCCTCGTCGTGGTCGAGAAGGAGCACCACAGCACGGTCGAAGTTCGGGTCCGCCAGGGCGGGGGTGGCCACGAGCAGCCGCCCTGTGAGCGAGGACACCTCGGTCATGCCAGACATGATCCCGCATCTTCCCCTTCCGTGGGGAGGCAATCGGGGGCAGCGGAGTGAAGGCAGCTCACGGCAGGTCGGCGCGCCCCCGCCCGCGCGCCCGCCACCGTGACCCGGCGTACTCGTGAGGAAACGGTTCGTGTCGAGACGCGGCCGTGGCGCTCTTCGGCGGCCAACGGGCTTACGGAAGGGGCGCCGAAGGCGATTACCCTTTCCCTCCTGTGCCCCTGCCCCACTCCACGGAACGCGAGATTCATGACCGTCAACGGCTCTGATGACGTACTGCTTGTCCACGGCGGAACACCGCTGGAGGGCGAGATCCGGGTCCGCGGTGCGAAGAACCTCGTGCCGAAGGCCATGGTCGCCGCCCTGCTGGGCAGTGCGCCGAGCAGACTGCGCAACGTTCCGGACATCCGTGACGTGCGGGTCGTCCGCGGGCTGCTCCAGCTGCACGGGGTGACGGTCCGTCCGGGCGAGGAGCCGGGCGAGCTGGTGCTCGACCCGACCCGCGTGGAGAGCGCCAACGTCGCCGACATCGACGCCCACGCGGGGTCGAGCCGCATCCCGATCCTGTTCTGCGGCCCGCTGCTGCACCGCCTCGGGCACGCGTTCATCCCCGGCCTGGGCGGCTGCGACATCGGCGGCCGGCCCATCGACTTCCACTTCGACGTGCTGCGGCAGTTCGGTGCGAAGATCGAGAAGCGGGCGGACGGGCAGTATCTGGAGGCCCCGCAGCGGCTGCGCGGCACCAAGATCCGGCTGCCGTACCCGTCCGTCGGCGCCACCGAGCAGGTGCTGCTGACGGCCGTGCTCGCCGAGGGCGTCACGGAGCTGTCCAACGCGGCCGTCGAGCCGGAGATCGAGGACCTGATCTGCGTCCTGCAGAAAATGGGCGCGATCATCGCGATGGACACCGACCGCACCATCCGCATCACCGGTGTGGACACGCTCGGCGGCTACACCCACCGTGCCCTGCCGGACCGCCTGGAGGCCGCCTCCTGGGCGTCCGCGGCGCTGGCGACCGAGGGGAACATCTACGTCCGCGGCGCCCAGCAGCGCTCGATGATGACGTTCCTGAACACCTACCGGAAGGTGGGCGGCGCCTTCGAGATCGACGACGAGGGCATCCGCTTCTGGCACCCGGGCGGGCAGCTGAAGTCCATCGCGCTGGAGACGGACGTGCACCCCGGCTTCCAGACCGACTGGCAGCAGCCGCTGGTGGTGGCGCTGACGCAGGCCACGGGGCTGTCCATCATCCACGAGACGGTCTACGAGTCCCGCCTCGGCTTCACCTCCGCGCTGAACCAGATGGGCGCCCACATCCAGCTCTACCGCGAGTGCCTGGGCGGTTCCCACTGCCGCTTCGGCCAGCGCAACTTCCTGCACTCCGCCGTCGTGTCGGGCCCGACCAAGCTGGAGGGCGCCGACCTGGTCATCCCCGACCTGCGCGGCGGCTTCTCCTACCTCATCGCCGCCCTCGCCGCCCAGGGCACGTCCCGCGTGCACGGCATCGAACTCATCAACCGCGGCTACGAGAACTTCATGGAGAAGCTGGTGGAGCTGGGGGCCAAGGTCGAGCTGCCCGGCAAGGCGCTCGGCTGAGCCCCACCGGGGCAGCCGCCCGGCTCCGGCCCGGCCCACCGGCCCTCTGCCGGGGGTCCGGGGGTCGTCCCCCGGGCAGACACGGCATGGAGAAGCCGGTGGAGCCGGGGGCCGAGGTCGAGCTGCCCGGCAAGGCGCTCGGCTGAGGCGTTCCGGGCCCGGGCGCGGGTTCTCGTACGGGAACGTCCGCACGAGGACCCTACGGGTGCCGTACAGGGGCCGTGGAAGTCCGTACGAAGACGGGGCGGCCACCCTCTGGAGGGTGGCCGCCCCGTCGGCGTCCATGAGGCCCGTACGCCGCTCCACGGCGTACGGGCGCCAGGGTCACTTGCCCTTGGCGGCTTCCTTGAGCTTGGAGCCCGCGGAGACCTTCACGCTGTAGCCGGCCGGGATCTGGATCGGCTCACCGGTCTGCGGGTTGCGAGCGGTGCGAGCGGCACGGTGGGTGCGCTCGAAGGTGAGGAAGCCGGGAATGGTGACCTTCTCGTCGCCCTTGGCGACGATGTCGCCGACGACGTCGGCGAACGCGGCCAGCACCGCGTCGGCGTCCTTGCGGGTCACCTCGGCGCGGTCGGCCAGCGCGGCCACCAGCTCACTGCGGTTCATGTTGTTACTCCCGTATGTTTCTTGCCGTTGAGGCGTGCCACGCGGCTGGGCCGCATGTCGGGCACGGCGAAGCCGATGCTGCCAGGGTCCCCGGTGAGTCCCCGGACCCGGGTCCGTCGTCAGACCCTCGCGCCCAGGGTGGCATCCTGCCTCTACCTGCGGCGGGAAAGCCAATCCGGCACCCGCAGGAGTCGTGAGAACACTCTTGGGAGTCACACGAAGAGCGGGCGAAGCCTGGCCGACACCCTAGAGGGCGTCCCGGAACCCGAGGTTCCGCGACGCGCCGGTAGGGCGGGCCGGCCGGCCGTGGCGATGCTCACAGCACCGGGCGGTCACGGTGCCGGCCCTCGCCCGACGATCTTACGAGGCCGTCGCTCCCGCGGCCTTCGCCGCCTCCCGCACCGCGCCGGCCACGGCACCCGCGACCTTGTCGTTGAACACGCTGGGGACGATGTAGTTCGGGTTCAGCTCGTCCTCGGTCACCACGTCCGCCAGCGCCTTCGCGGCGGCCAGCATCATCTCGGTGTTGACCGTGCGGGACTGGGCGTCCAGCAGGCCGCGGAAGACACCCGGGAAGACCAGCACGTTGTTGATCTGGTTGGGGAAGTCGGAGCGGCCGGTGGCGACGACCGCCGCGGTCTGGCGGGCGATCGCCGGGTCGACCTCGGGGTCGGGGTTCGCGAGCGCGAACACCACGGCGTCGTCGGCCATCGCGGCCACGTCGTCGCCGTCCAGGACGTTGGGGGCCGAGACGCCGATGAACACGTCGGCGCCGCGCACGGCCTCCTTCAGCGTGCCCGTCAGGCCCTCGGGGTTGGTGTTGTCGGCGATCCAGCGCAGCGCCGACTCGGGGGCGGCGTCGACGAGGTCCTGGCGGCCTGCGTGCACCACGCCGTGGATGTCGGCGACGACGGCGTTCTTCACGCCCGCGGCGAGCAGCAGCTTCAGGATGGCCGTGCCGGCGGCGCCGGCGCCGGACATGACGACCCGGACGCTCTCGATCGACTTGTCGACGACGCGCAGGGCGTTGGTCAGGGCGGCGAGGACGACGATCGCGGTGCCGTGCTGGTCGTCGTGGAAGACGGGGATGTCGAGGGCCTCGCGCAGCCGGGCCTCGATCTCGAAGCAGCGGGGCGCGGAGATGTCCTCCAGGTTGATGCCGGCGAAGCCCGGGGCGATCGCCTTGACGATCTCGACGATCGCGTCGGTGTCCTGGGTGTCCAGGCAGATCGGCCAGGCGTCGATGCCGGCGAACCGCTTGAACAGGGCCGCCTTGCCCTCCATGACCGGCAGCGCGGCCTTCGGGCCGATGTTGCCCAGGCCCAGCACCGCGGAGCCGTCGGTGACGACCGCGACGGAGTTGCGCTTGATGGTCAGGCGGCGGGCGTCCTCGGGGTTCTCGGCGATCGCCATGCAGACGCGGGCCACACCCGGCGTGTAGACCATGGACAGGTCGTCACGGTTGCGGATGGGGTGCTTCGACGCCATCTCGATCTTGCCGCCGAGGTGCATCAGGAACGTACGGTCGGAGACCTTGCCCAGCGTGACGCCCTCGATACCGCGGAGCTTGCCCACGATCTCGTCGGCGTGCGCGGTGGAGGTGGCCGCGATCGTGACGTCGATACGGAGCTTCTCGTGGCCGGACGCGGTGACGTCGAGGCCGGTCACCGAGCCTCCGGAGGACTCCACGGCAGTGGTGAGCTGCGAGACGGCGGTTCCGCTCGCGGGCACCTCCAGCCGGATGGTCATCGAGTAGGAGACGCTGGGCGCCGTTGCCATGGCCGACTTCCTCTGCTTTCACCGTGTCGCGAAGTTATGCCGTCCGATCGTCGCACCTACCGCGCAGTACGTGGTAGCCGCCCCGGATTGCGAACGTATTGTTCGCGTGCCGTTCGACCGAAGGCGCCGTTTTCGGAAACTGACTTCCACCATACGAGATATGGCCGGACAAAGAAAGAGACCCACATCACACACGGTGATGTGGGTCTCTTCGGTGCTTCTCGATGCTCCTCGGCGCTTCCTGAGCGTGAGGAAGCGTGACGCGTTGGGTGACACCGACCCGCCATGCTCGCCTCGCGGCAAGTGGTCGCTCGTAGCGACTAAGGTTGGGCCCGGGGGCTTGGATCGGGCCGGTGCCACATCCAGGCTAACAAACCGATCCGGTGAGCCATTCCCGTCCGGCCGGATCGCGCTCTCCTCCGGACCGAATGGCGTTCCCGCCCGGACCGGTCCTTGTTCCCGTCCGGGCCGGTCCTTGTTCCCGCCCGGGCCGGATCGTGTTCCCGTCCGGGCCGTCGGGCCCCGGAGTTCAGTCCCTGAGCAGGTCCGGCACCCCGGACGCGTCCGGTTCGTCCCGCTGCCCCGAGACGATCGTCAGCTGCTGCGTGGCGCGGGTCAGGGCGACGTACAGCACCCGCAGGCCGGCCGGCGACTCGTCGGCGATCTCGGCCGGGGAGACGACGAGCGTCGCGTCGTACTCCAGGCCCTTGGCCTCCAGGCTGCCGAGCGCCACCACCCGGTCGCCGAGCCCGGCCAGCCAGCGCCGGGCCTCCTCGCGGCGCTGCATGGCGACGACGACGCCGACGGTGCCGTCGACGCGTTCCAGCAGCCGCGCGGCCTCCTCGCGGACGGTGGCCGCCAGGGAGCCGGGGGCGTCGCCCACGACCGTGAAGCGGGGCTCCACGCCGGTGGAGCGCACCGCGGTCGGCGGTTCGGAGCCGGGCATGGCGAGGGCGAGCACCCGGGAGGCCAGGTCGGCGATCTCTGCGGGGTTGCGGTAGTTCACGGTGAGGCGGAAGCGGCGGCGGGGGCGGCTGCCGAGGGCCTCGTCGCGGGCGGCGGCGGCCTCGTCGGGGTCGGACCAGGAGGACTGGGCCGGGTCGCCGACGATCGTCCACGTGGCGTGCCGGCCGCGCCGGCCCACCATCCGCCACTGCATCGGCGTGAGGTCCTGGGCCTCGTCGACGATGACGTGGGCGTACTCGACGCGCTCCTGCGCCAGGCGCTCGGCCCGCTCCCGCTGGGTCTCCTCGCGCACCGGCATCAGCTCCTGGAGGCCGGTGAGCTGGTCGAGCGGGTCGATCTCGCGCTTGCGGCGGGGGCGGGCGGGGGCGCCGAGGATCGCCTGGAGCTCGTCCAGCAGCGCGATGTCGTGCACGGAGTACCCGTCCCGCTGGAGCGAGCGGGCGACCTTGCGGACCTCGCCCGGGTTGAGCACCCGCCGGGACCAGCGGCCCAGCCGCTTGTCGTCCGCCATGGCCGCCAGCACGTCCCGCGGGGTCAGCTCCGGCCACCAGGCGCCGAGGAACGCGAGGAAGGAGTCCTCGCCGGTGACGTCCTCGTCGAAGGAGGAGCGCAGCTCGGCGGCGAGCTCGGGGTCGGTGTGGCGGCCGGCGGCGCCGGACTTGGCCCACAGGGCGTCCAGCAGCAGCTTGCGGGCGCGGGGGCGCAGCAGGTTCACCGGGGCGGTGCCGCCGAGGGCGGTGCGGCGGATCTCCGCCAGCTCCTCGGCCTCCAGTTCGAGCCGCCGGCCGAAGGCGACGACGCGGAGCCGCTCGGGCGGATCGTTCAGCTCCAGGGCTCCGCGCGCGGCCTTGCGCAGCACCTTCAGCATGCGGGAGGAGCCCTTGGCGCGGGCGACGGACGGGGAGTCGTACAGCGTGGCCTCCGCCCCGTCGACCAGGGAGCCCATCGCGCGGATGGCGACCTGGCCCTCCTCGCCGAGGGAGGGCAGCACGCCCTCGGTGTACGCCACCAGCAGCGGGGTCGGGGAGACGATCAGGATGCCGCCGGCGTAGCGGCGGCGGTCCTGGTAGAGCAGGTAGGCCGCGCGGTGCAGTGCCACGGCCGTCTTCCCCGTGCCCGGGCCGCCCTCGACGTACGTCACGGAGGCGGCGGGGGCGCGGATGACCAGGTCCTGCTCGGCCTGGATGGAGGCGACGATGTCCCGCATGGTGTGGCCGCGGGACCGGCCGAGGGCGGCCATCAGCGCGCCGTCGCCGATGACGGCCAGTTCCCGGCCGTCGAGGTACGCCTTCAGCTCGGGGCGCATCAGGTCGTCCTCGACGCCGAGGACGCGCCGCCCCTTGGAGCGGATGACGCGGCGGCGCACCACCCGGCCGGGGTCGACCGGGGTGGAGCGGTAGAAGGGGGCGGCGGCGGGGGCCCGCCAGTCGATGACCAGCGGGGCGTAGTCCTCGTCCAGGACGCCCATGCGGCCGATGTGCAGGGTCTCGGCGATGTCGGCCGTACCGTCCTCGCGGAGGGCGCCCTCGGCCGGTTCCACGGCGGTGTACGCCCCGTCGGGGCCCTTCTTGCCGTCCTTGCCGAGCAGCAGGTCGATCCGGCCGAAGAGGAAGTCCTCGTACTCGTTGTAGAGGCGGTTGAGGTGGACGCCCGCGCGGAAGACCTGGGCGTCGCGCTCGGCGAGCGCGCCGGGCGTGCCGACCTGGCCGAGCCGGGCCGCGTCGTCCATCAGGAACTCGGCCTCGTGGATCTTCTCCTCGAGGCGGTGGTACACCCGGTCCAGGTGCTCCTGTTCGACGCGGATCTCTCGCTCGCGGACGGAGTCGTGGCCGTCCGGTACCGAGTCGACCGCGGATTCCTGCTGTGCCTGTGCGGCCACCGGGCCCCCTTCTGACGTGCTGGGCAGCCGTCAACCGTACGCGAAGGGAGCCGGTGGAGGCTACGCGTCCCCCTCGGCCGGCCGCGTCCCGCCGAAGGTCACGGCCTCGAAGCGGCCGGTCTCGGCGGGTGCGGGGGCGGCACCCGCCGTGTGCGTACAGCGGCGCCCGGCCCGTCCGGGCTGCCCGTCCGGGACGGTTTGCCCGCACGGGACGGCTTGTCCGTCCGGGACGGCTTGCCCGTCCGAGGTGCCCGGGGCGCCGGGTGCGGGAAGGGGGCGACGGGCCGGGGGCGGGTCCTGGGTGGGCGGCGAGCGGGGTGAGGGGTGAGGGAGGTCACGCCTTCCGGGTGCGCGGGAGGGCGGCGCGGCGGCGGTGGCGGTGGCGGGCGACGCGTTCGCGGTTGCCGCAGAGCTCACTGGAGCACCAGCGCCTGCGGCGCCCCCGGGAGGTGTCCAGGTAGACGATGGGGCAGTTGTCGCCCTCGCACTGACGCAGGCCGGCCCGTGCGACGGGGTCGGTGAGCAGGTCCACGGCGTCCCGGGCGACGGCGCCGAGCAGCGCGGCGCGGCCGGGCGGCTGCGCCAGCCGCCGTATCAGCGTGCCGTCCTCGCCGCGGACCGCGCACGGGGCCGGGGGCGCGGCGCGGGCGAGTTCGTTGACGCGGGCGAGGGCCCGGTCGTGGAGAGGGGTGCCGGGGGTGGCCCGGCCGCGGATCAACGGGCCGAGGTGGGCGCGCAGTTCGCGGAAGGCCGGTGGCCAGGAGTCGTCGGCGTGGGTCAGCGGAGTGCCCGGCGGGACCAGTCCCGATCCGGTGACCCAGGCGCGCAGGACCGCGACGGAGTCGAGCCGTTCGGCGGGGTGGGAGGTGGCGAGGAGGTCCAGGCAGATCCGCCCGGTGTCGAACCGCAGCTCGTAGGGGGCCGTGGCCGAACCCAGTGCCATGTGCCTGTCACCGCCTAGGGTCACCCCGGTGGGGAACCGGCTCGCCCCGGTGAGGAGCCGGAGAGGACCGGAGAGGAAGCGCAGCGGGAGCCGGGGAGCCGCACCGCTCCCTCTACAGTGCCCGCCCTCCCCGGCGCCCGGAACCCCCTCCGCGCGGCGGCGCCCGGCTCTCAGGCGTCGGCCTCTCAGGTGTCGGCCTCTCAGGCGCCCGCCTCTCAGGTGTCGGCGTACTTGGCGTCGGCGGCCGGGTCCAGCGCGAGCCGGTAGCCGCGCTTGACGACGGTCTGGATCAGCTTCGGCGCGCCGAGGGCGGTGCGCAGCCGGGCCATCGCCGTCTCCACCGCGTGCTCGTCGCGCCCGGCGCCCGGCAGCGCGCGCAGCAGCTCCGCGCGGGAGACGACCCAGCCGGGCCGCCGGGACAGGGCCCGCAGCAGCGCCATCCCGGCGGGCGGTACGGGCCTGAGCTCGCCGTCGACCAGCACGGCGTGCCCGCGGATCTCCACCCGGTGCCCGGCGACCGGCAACATCCGCGCGCGGGAAGGAAGTTCGCGGCACAGCAGCTGGACGAGGGGGCCGAGGCGGAAGCGTTCGGGCTGGACGGTGTCCACGCCGCGCGCCTGGAGCGGCACCGCGGTGACCGGGCCGACGCAGGCCGGCAGCACGTCGTGGCCGAGGGCGGTGAGCAGTTCGGGCAGCAGGCCGCGCTCCTCGGCCCGGTTCAGCAGGGACGCGGCGGCGGGCGCGCTGGTGAAGGTGAGGGCGTCCAGGCCGCGGGAGACGGCGGCGTCCAGCAGCCGGTCGACGGGGCCGAGGTCCTCGGGCGGCAGCCACCGGTAGACGGGCACCCCGACGACCTCGGCACCGCCCTCCCGCAGCGCCTCCACGAACCCGGGCAGCGGCTCTCCGTGCAGCTGGACGGCGACACGGCGGCCGTCGACGCCCTCCTCCAGCAGCCGGTCCAGCACCTCGGCCATGGACTCCGACGACGGCGACCACTCCTCGGTCAGCCCGGCGGCGCGCACCGCGCCCTTGACCTTGGGCCCGCGGGCCAGCAGCTCCACCGCCCGCAGCCGCTCCAGCAGGGCCTCGCCCAGCCCCCATCCGTCGGCGGCCTCCACCCACCCCCGGAACCCGATCGCGGTGGTGGCCACGACCACGTCCGGCGCCCGGTCGATGAGCTGCTTGGTCGCCGCGAGCAGTTCGCTGTCGTCGGCGAGCGGCACGATCCGCAGGGCGGGGGCGTGCAGGACGGCGGCTCCGCGCCGCTGGAGGAGGGCCCCCAGTTCGTCGGCCCGGCGGGCGGCGGTCACCCCCACGGTGAAGCCGGCCAGGGGGCCGTGGTCGGGTCGCTGCTGTTCGTCGTCCATGGCTCTCGTCCCGCTTCGGTCATCCACGCTCAGGTGCCGCACGAGCCTGTCAACGGATCATGACAGGCCCGGATCGGGTTCGTGTCCCCCGTGTTACGTCACACCTCGGCGTAGCTCAACTGCGGCGTCTCCTCCGCCGTCCTCCGGTCGGTCCCGCCCCGGGCGGCCGGGCGGCGGAGGTATACGGCCCAGGTGACGGCGAAGCAGGCGGCGTAGAAGGCGAGGAAGGCGAGGAAGGCGCCGGTACCGGAGCCGTAGGAGAGGAACGACTGGCGGAAGGCGAGGTTGATGCCGACGCCGCCGAGCGCGCCGACCGCGCCGATCAGGCCCATGGAGGCCCCGGAGAGCCGGCGGCCGTAGCGGGCGGCCTCCTCGCCCGCCAGCCCCCGGGCGAGGGCCTTGCGCTGGAAGATGCCCGGGATCATCTTGAACGTGGAGCCGTTGCCCAGTCCGCTGAGTACGAACAGCACGACGAACGCGACGGTGAACAGCCCGAGCGACTCCCGCGTGGCGGCGGCGACGAGGACCGCGGTGGCGGCGCCCATGGCGACGAAGTTCCACAGCGTGATCCGCGCCCCGCCATACCGGTCGGCGAGCGATCCGCCCAGCGGCCGGATCAGCGAGCCGAGCAGCGGGCCGATGAAGGTGACGTACGCGGCCTCCAGCGGCGTACGGCCGAACTGGTTCTGCAGCACCTGCCCGAAGGCGAAGCTGTAGCCGATGAACGAGCCGAACGTGCCGACGTAGACGAACGCCATGATCCAGGTGTGGGGGTCGCGGGCGGCGTCCTTGGCGGCGCCGGTGTCGTTCTTCACGGACGCGATGTTGTCCATCTTCAGCCAGGCGAGAGCCGCGGCGACGACGATCAGCGGGATGTAGATGCCGAGCAGCACGCGCGGACCGCCGCCCGCCCCGATGATCGCGAGGGCGGCGAGCTGGATGACGGGCACGCCGATGTTGCCGCCGCCGGCGTTCAGGCCGAGGGCCCAGCCCTTCTTCCGGAGCGGGAAGAAGGCGTTGATGTTGGTCATGGAGGAGGCGAAGTTGCCACCGCCGACGCCGGCGAGCAGGCCGACGAGGAGGAAGGTGGAGAAGGAGGTGCCCGGCTCCATCACCGTGAATGCCGCGACCGTGGGCACGAGGAGGAGGGCGGCGGAGATCACCGTCCAGTTCCGGCCGCCGAAGACGGCGATGGCGAAGGTGTAGGGCACGCGCACGACCGCGCCGACGAGCGTGACCACGGACGTCAGCAGGAACTTGTCGGCCGGGGTCAGCCCGTACTCCGGCCCCATGAAGAGCACCAGCACGGACCACAGGGTCCACACCGAGAATCCGATGTGCTCGGAGAGCACGGAGAAGAGCAGGTTGCGCCGGGCGACCCTCTCCCCCGTCTCCTTCCAGAACGTCTCGTCCTCGGGGTCCCAGTGCTGGATCCAGCGGCCACCCCTGCTCGGGGATGCGGGGGCTGTGCTCGGGGCTGTCATGACGCCTCCACGGTGCTCCGGAGCTCGACTGGCTTCCGAAGCTAGGGAGGGCGCGTTTCCGCCCTGTGGCGGTGGGTGACCGGAAGGGAACGTTGCTCTCACCCCGCGGGGCGGCGGGATGAGAGGTCGCGTTCGGGCGCCGCCGTCAGCCCTGCGGGGGCCGGGGCTGCCAGTGGGGGTTCTGCTGGGGGTGGGGGTTCTGCCGGGGCGGGTACGGCTGGGGCTGAGGCTGGGGCGGGTACGGCTGGTGGGGTCCGCCGTAGGGCTGCTGCGGGGCCTGGGGCGGGTACGGCTGCTGGGGGTGGGGCTGCTGGGGATACGGCTGCGCGGGGGCCTGGGGGGCGTACGGGCCCTGGGCGTACGGGCCTTGGGCGTACGGGCCTTGGGCGTACGGGCCGGGAGTCTGAGGCGCGGCGGCGTACGGGCCGGGGGCGCCGGGCACGGCCGGTGTTCCCGGGGCTCCCGGGGCTCCCGGGGCTCCCGGCGTTCCCGGAGCCGGATATCCGTACGGCCCGCCGGGCGCGGCGCCTGCGAAGGGGTTGCCGTGCCCGGGAAGCTGCGCCCCCGGCGGCAGGTACCGCACCCGTCCGGTCTCGTCGGTCACCGGCAGGTACCCGGCCGCCCGCAGCCGGGCCGCGAACTTGGCGTTGCGCTTGCGGGTGACGGCGAACGCGATGCCGAAGAGCGCCATGAGCACCAGCCAGACGGCCGCGGCCACGCCGAAGTCCGCGGGAGCGCCGCCCAGGCGGAAGGCGAACAGCACGCACCCGAGGGTGATGCCGAGCGCCCCGTACGCCATCCGCTTCTCGGCCCTCTTGCCGGTCAGGTCGAAGTTGATCCGGGCCTTGAGGAGTTCGAAGGCGTCCGGCACGAGGGGCGGCAGCGAGACGCCGTCGCCGGCGTTCGGGTACTGCGCCCGGTTCTGCGCCGCCCGGGCCTGCGCCTGCGGGCCGGGGTCGGGCACGATCAGCATCGTCAGCGCGCCGTTTCCGGAGCTCTGCCGCACGTCGGCGTACTCGTACCCGAACTGCTGGGCGATGAAGGCGAGCCGGGCGAGCTTCTTCACGGACGCCATCGGGCTGGCCAGCTCGACCGGTTCCCCACTCGCCATCAGCTGCAGCATCTTCTGGATCTGCCGCTTGCTCATCCCCACCTGCTCCCCACGGGCCACCCTGTTCACTCGCGCAACGCGGGCAGTCTGCCATGGGGACCCGTGGGCGCGGAACGGCTCCCGGCCCGGGCGGAGTTACGGGGCTACGGGGCGGTGGGCTTCCCGCCGTCCGGCCACAGCCGCGGCCTGCGCTTGGCGGCCACGTCCTCCATCCAGCCGAACCCGACGACACAGCCCCCGATGAGCACCCAGGCGAGGGCCAGGACCGGCCAGGGGCTCTCCAGCAGCCAGGAGAAGTGCTGCTCCAGCACGTCGATCCCCCACAGCCGGTCCCACAGGGTCGCGGCGACCAGGATGCACACGTTGTGCCAGAGGTAGATCGTCACGGCCCGGGAGTTGAGCAGGGTGATCGGCCGGTCCCAGCGGCGCAGCCGGCGCGGCCACTCGCTCCAGGAGGGGCTGATGTGCAGCAGCAGCATCACCGTCCCCAGGGACCACAGGGCCTGGGCGAAGGGGATGCTGTCCAGGTCGTGGCCGGTCCCGAAGTCGTGGGTCAGCGCGTACCCCAGGCCCGCGCACGCGATGACCGGCGCCGCGAGCGGGACGACGTACCGGGGAAGGCGCTTGAGGAGGCCCTCCCGGTGGGCCATGCCGAGGATCCAGCAGGCCCCGAAGGTGCTGAAGTCGGTGAGGGCGGAGGGGATCCGCTCGCCGGGCAGGTCCAGGTAGCCGAACTCGAAGGCGGCCGACAGGGCGACCGGCGCCAGGACCGTCACCCACGGCACGGCGCGCAGGGCGCGCAGCAGCAGCGGGGAGAGCAGGACGTACCAGAGGTAGGCGCGGATGTACCACAGCGGCCCGGCGAGCTCGGCGGCCCAGTCGTCGCCGAGGAGGCCGTGGACGCCCTGGAGCCCCTCGGCGTAGGGCGGGTCGCTCAGCGGCAGGATCCAGAACGCCAGGTGCAACCACCACCAGCCCGGCTGCCCGTCGGCGTCCGGGCCCCAGCCCCGGAGCAGCATGCCGGTGACGCCGATCGCGCCGAGCAGCCACAGCGGCGGCAGCAGGCGGCGCATCCTGCTGCGCACGACCTGCACCGGCGGGCGCTTGAGGGAGCGGGCCATGAGGTTGCCCGCGAGGGCGAACATCACGCCCATGGACGGGAACACGACCGGCAGCCAGGCCCAGCCCGTCAGGTGGTACAGGACCACGCGGAAGAGGGCCAGCGCGCGCAGCAGGTCGAAGTAGCGGTCCCGGACGGGGGCCCGCCGGGCCGGTGCGGCCGTCGCCGGCAGGGCGGGTTCCGCCCCCGCGGGCGGCACGGAGGGAACGGGCGGAGCGGTCATGTCCGGGACTTTCTGGGGTGCGGTGGTGCTCGGGGCTTTCTGAGCCGCGGTCGTACGCGGTGCCTTCCGGGCCGCGGTCGTACGCGGAACGGGATCGGGGTCGGGATACGGGGCGGTGGGCACGGGGCCGGAGGGCGGCGGTGCCGTCATCCGGCCGGCCGCCCGTCCAGGGCCGCCGCCCGCTGGGCGGGGACGGCCCCCGCGCCCGGCGGCGCGGACACACCGCCCTTGCGCCGCAGCTTCTGCCAGCGCAGCCGGCCGCCGGTGAGCGCGGTGATCCAGGACTGGAGGAGCACGACGTACATCAGCTGGCGGTAGAGGATCTGCTGCAGCGGCAGCGAGATCAGCGGGGTGAGCCGCTCGCGGTCGAGGACGAAGGCGTACGCGGCGCAGACCGTCTGGATGGCCAGGACGCCGAACCACGCCGCGATCGTCTTCCCGGTCGGGCCGAAGACCAGGCCGTACAGGAGGAAGATGTCGATGAGCGGCGCCAGCAGCGGGGACAGGACCATGAACAGGGAGACGAAGGGCAGGCCGACGCGGCCGAAGCGGCCCGAGGGGCCCTTCTCGACGACGGCGCGGCGGTGCTTCCAGATCGCCTGCATGGTGCCGTAGGACCAGCGGTAGCGCTGCGACCACAGCTGCTGCACGGTCTCCGGCGCCTCGGTCCAGGCGCGGGCGTTCTCCGCGTAGACCACGCGCCAGCCGTCGCGGTGCAGCGCCATCGTGACGTCGGTGTCCTCGGCGAGCGTGTCGTCGCTCATGCCGCCGACGCGTTCGAGGGCGGAGCGGCGGAAGGCGCCGACGGCGCCCGGGATCGTCGGCATGCAGCGCAGGACGTCGTACATGCGGCGGTCGAGGTTGAAGCCCATCACGTACTCGATGTGCTGCCAGGCGCCGATGAGGGTGCCCTTGTTGCCGACCTTGGCGTTGCCCGCCACGGCGCCCACCTCCGGGTCGCCGAAGGGCTGGACGAGCTCGCGGATGGTGGACGGTTCGAAGACCGTGTCGCCGTCCATCATGACGACGATGTCGTGACGGGCGTTGGCCAGGCCGCGGTTGAGGGCGGCCGGTTTGCCCGCGTTGAGCTGGCGGATCACCCGGACGCCCGGCAGGCCCATCGCCTCCACGATGCGGGCCGTGCCGTCGGAGGAGCCGTCGTCGACGACGATGACCTCGATGGGGTGCTCGCCGGCCATCAGCGAGCGGACGGTGTTCTCGATGCACTTGGCCTCGTTGTACGCCGGGACCAGCACCGACACGGGTTCGGTGACCGGCGGGCCCCAGCGGAAGCCCTTGCGGCGCACCCGGCGGGCGTGGGCGCCGGACAGGACGATCATCAGGGCGAAGCGGCCGATGACGAGGAAGCCGACGACCGCCAGGCCCACCACCAGGACGCCGGTGACCTTCTCGGACACCTGGACCAAGAAGATCCACGCCTTGCCCTTCCACAGGTCCAGGCCGGTGACCGGGGTGTGCGCGCTGGGCGCGCCCAGCGCCTCGGTGAGGTTGGTGAACTCGTACCCCTGCTTCTGCAGGCCGGGCAGGAACCGGTCCAGGGCCTGCACGGTCTGGTGCCGGTCGCCGCCGGAGTCGTGCATGAGGACGAGGGCGCCCTCGCCGTCCTTCGGCGTGGCGCGGCGGATGATCTCCTCGACGCCGGGCTTCTTCCAGTCCTCGCTGTCGGTGTTGTTGAGGACGGTGAGGTACCCGCGGCTGCCGATGTACTCGGTGACCGGCCAGGACTTGTTGTCCATGGCGTCGGCGAAGGAGGAGTACGGCGGGCGGAACAGGGAGGTGCGGATGCCGGCCGCGCCGGATATCGCGAGCTGGTTCTGCGACAGCTCCCAGTCGATGCGCTTCTTCGACTGGAAGGACAGGTCGGGGTGGTCGAAGGTGTGCAGGCCGATCTCGTGGCCCTCGTCGACCATGCGCCGGACCAGGTCCGGGTGGCGGGAGGCCATGGTGCCGGTGACGAAGAACACCGCGTGCGCGTCGTGCTTCTTCAGTACGTCCAGCACCTTCGGTGTCCAGACCGGGTCCGGGCCGTCGTCGAAGGTGAGGACGAGGCGGTGGCCGGGCACGCCGAGGCTGTCGGTGCGGCCGCCGCGGGTGTCGATGACCGGGCCGCCCTCCAGGATCTCCTGCGGCACCCGGTCGGTGGGGGCGGGTGGCTGGACGCGGTGGTCGGCGAGGATCTCGTTGTGCACATACCCGCGCA
Source organism: Streptomyces sp. NPDC006134 (assembly GCF_040628835.1). Taxonomy (NCBI): domain Bacteria; kingdom Bacillati; phylum Actinomycetota; class Actinomycetes; order Kitasatosporales; family Streptomycetaceae; genus Streptomyces; species Streptomyces sp. NPDC006134. Next base: position 81,208 of record NZ_JBEXTV010000013.1, read on the forward strand.
GCATGAGCATCGCCATCAGGGCGACGAGGACGAGCACCGGCAGCAGCAGGCGCAGGGGCAGGCGGCGACGCCGGGAGCCGCCACGGGCCGCGGTCGCGGTGCCGTGACGGCGGGTGGGGAAGGCCATCAGAGGAGGTACTCCGGGGACGGTGCGGATGCGGCGGGGGCGCCGGGTGCTGTGGAGGCGCCTGTGGCGCGGGAGGATCGGTCGTTCGGTCCGCCGGCCGGCGTGCCGCCGCCGGGGAGGGTGCCGATGCCCGTGCTCGGGACGGTCGGGAGCCCGCCGCTCTGGGTCGGGGACGGGTCCGGCGTGCCGGTGGACGGCTGACCGCTCGTTCCCGTCGGGCCGGGTTCGGCCGCGCCGCCGCCCGGCCCGGGAACGGTCCGGGCCGGGGCGGGCTCGGGGGTGGTGGTGCCGTCCGGTTGCGGGAGGGCCGGGACGGTGCCGGGCGCGGTGGTGCCGGGGCCGGGCGTCGGCGTCGCGGCGTCCGTGGCCGGCGGGGCGGAATCCTCGGCGGTGGGAGCGTCGGAGGCGGACGGCCGGGCCGGCCGGGAGGGCAGGGGGGCGGGGTCGGCCTGGCCGGCCGGCGGCCTCTCCTTCGGTTCCCGCACGGGCAGCCAGGGCGCCTCGGAGCTGCCGGACAGCAGCGTGGCGACCATGACGACGGCGTACATCGCGCAGGCGAGGCCGACGGCTATGCCGAGGCGGCGGAAGAGGCGGACGCGGCGGCCCGACTCGTCGACGAAGACGGGCCCGTCGGACTCCTCGGACGTGCCGTCCGGCCCGCCGGGTCCGCCGGGTCCGCCGGGTCCGTCCGGTCCGCCAGGGGCGGCCCGTACCAGCCGCCCGTCGCCGAGCCGTACGGCGTCCAGCTGGACGGTCACCTCGTGCGGATCGTGCGTGTGCTCGGCCGCCCCGGTCGTCTCGGCACCCTGCCAGGGGTCCCGGACGGTTGCGGGGGCCGTAGGGGCCGCAGGGGTTGTAGGGGCGACGGGGGTCGCGGAGGCGTCAGCCTCCGTGAAGGCGACGGGCCCCGCGACGGTGAAAGGACGGGAAGGGCGGCGGGCTCCGGACAGGGGGCGGCTCTCAGGGAAGGCCCCGGTCGCCGGGAAGGCCCGGGTCTCAGGGAAGGCCCCGGTCGCCGGGAAGGCCCGGGTCTCCGAGAGGCCGCCGGCCTCCGGCAGGACGCGCGTCTCGGCCACCGCCGACAGGACGTCCGGCCGGCCGGCCGGGTCACCGTCCACGTCACCGGTCCGGGCCCGCGGCCCCACGGCGCCGTCGGCGTCCGCACGCCGCTCGGTGGGCAGTACGGCGGTCTCTTCGGCGTCCGAGGCGCCCCGAGGACGCGACACGGCAGCCTCTTCGGCACCCGCACGCCGCCCAACCGGCACCCCGGCAGCCCCCTCGGCACCCGAGACACCCCGAGAACGCGACACCGCAGCCCCCTCGGCACCCGCACGCCGCCCAACCGGCAACACCGCGGTCTCCCCGGCGTCCGGAGCACTCCGGGGGCGTGGCACGGCGGCCTGCCCGGCCTCCGGAGCCCTCGGCAGCCGCAGCGTCGTGGTCCTCTCCGCGTCGTCCGGGACCCGCCGGGCGGACGGCGCCCCACGCGTGGCGGCCTCCGCGCGCGGGCCGCTCGCGACGGCCCCCGGGCGGGGGGCGTTCCCGGCGAACTCCAGGCGGGCGCGGCGTATGTCCCCGACCGCGGTTTCCGGCGACGCCGGTATGACGCCCTCGTCCTCCCGTTCCTCCGGCGGCTCCGGGAGACGCCGGGGCGAGGACGCGGCCTCGGTCCCTTCGGGTTGGGCGTCTTTCTGCCACTTGTTCACGCGCGCACTTCCCCCCACGGGTCGGTTCCGGAAGCGCCTACGACCCCGAGCACCCGCCGACCGGACCAGGCCCCCACCGGGTCCGAGCGCCCCCTCTACCACACCGTGCTCAGAACATGAATGTAGCGCACACGTGGAAGGTGTGTGCGCCAGGTGTCAGGTGTGACCGGACATCACTCGCGCGTCAATGGCCGGAATCCATCCCCCCGTGGGCCGCTTCAGCCAGCCCTCCTCGGCGGCGAGCCGGCCCGCGGCCCGGCGCAGGGCGTCGAGCGCGGGGTGCACCAGCCCCTTCCGCCAGACCAGCGACACGGGCGACAGCGGCACCGGATCGACGAGGGGCCGCACCACCGTCCGCGCCAGGGCCGGAAAGTCCACCACGGCCAGGACCGGGTGGCGTGTCTTCGCCATGAGCCTCTGGAACTCCTCGTCGCCGACGGCCAGCGGAGCGGGGGGCGCCACCTCGATGCCGCGTCCCTCGAAGAGGCGGCGGGCGAGGTCGGTCCACTCCGGCGTGCGCGGGTTCCCGGCCCCGGCGTACACCGTCTCCCCCGCCAGTTCCGCGAGCGGCACCTCCTCCCGGGAGGCCAGCCGGTGGTCCTCCGGCAGGACGAGTGCCATGGGCTCGTAGCGCACGGGCTGGTGGCCGAGTCCGGCCCGCAGGGCCGGGTCCAGTCCGGCGAGGCGTCCGAACGACACGTCGAGGCGCCCCGCGAGGATCTCGGCCGCGGCGCCGGTCAGGCCGCTCTCGTAGCGGGCCATCAGCTCCTGGGCGGGGGCGAGTTCGCGGGCCAGCTCCAGGACGCGGCGCCCGGTGGCCAGGCCCGGGGAGTTGAGGTCCACCAGCAGGGGGCGGGCCTGCCCGAAGGCGGCGAGGAGGTCGTCCTGGGCCTGGAGCAGACGGCGCGCGTGGGGCAGCAGCCGCTCGCCGTCGGGGGTGAGCGTCACCTGGCGGGTGGTCCGGACGAACAGCTCGGCGCCCAACTCCCGCTCCAGGCGCCGTACATCGCGGCTCAGCGCCTGCTGGGCGACGTACAGGCGGGCGGCGGCCCGGGTGAAGTGCAGTTCCTCGGCGACGGTGAGGAAGGCGCGCAGGAGGCGGGGGTCGAGATGGCGTGGCGGCGGCATCCGGTGAACGTACCGGATTCACAACGGCGGTGAGTGAATCGGTGCGGAGAAGGTGTTGGACCCCGTGATCGGCCCCGGGTGACCGTTGCTCCATGCCGCAGCCGAGGTCCCCCCGCCCGTCCACGCCCGCTCCCCTGCTCACCGTCACCGGCGACACCCTCGTCGCCGCCGACTTCGGGTCCCGCGCCCCGGACCGGGCACGCCCCGGCGCCGGACGCCCGCCCGGCCCCTACCGCCGCCTGTTCGCCGCCCCCGGCGCCCGCGCGTTCACGGCCTGGAATCTCGTCGCCCGCCTGCCCATGGGCATGTTCAGCGTGAGCGCGGTCGTGATGATCGCCGGTACGCGGGGCTCCTACGCCCTCGCCGGCGCCGTCACCGCGACGGGGCTGGCGGCCACCGCGCTGGTCGCCCCGTGGACCGCGCGGCTGATCGACCGGCACGGGCAGGCCCGGGTGGCACTGCCCGCCACGCTGGTCGCTGTGCTCGGCTCCCTCGCCCTGCTGCTGTGCGTGCGCCACGGCGCCCCCGACTGGACGCTGTTCGCCGCGTACGCCGCGACCGCCACCACCCCCAACACCGGCGGGATGTCCCGCGCCCGCTGGGACCACCTGTTCAAGGGCGACGCGGCGGCCCTGCACACCGCGAACTCCTTCGAGCAGGCCACCGACGAGCTGTGCTTCATGCTGGGCCCGGTGCTGGCGGTCTTCCTGTGCGGGACGTTCTTCCCGGAGGCGGGCACGCTCGTGGGCGCCTTCCTGCTGCTGGCGGGCATGCTGCTCTTCACGGCCCAGCGCGCCACCGAACCGCCCGCCGCGCGGGCGCGGGGCACGGCCGGGGCGGGGCCGAAGTCCCCTCTGCGGTCCCCGGGCATACCGCCGCTGCTGGCGGTGTGCCTGGCGACGGGCGCGGTGTTCGGGTCGATGGAGGTCGTCACGATCGCGTTCGCGGACGCGCGCGGGCACGGTACGGCGGCGGGTGTGGTCCTCGCCCTCCAGGCAGCCGGTTCGTGCGCGGCGGGCCTGCTGTACGGGGCGGTGCGTCCGGCCGGCTCCGCGTGGTCCCGCCTGCCGTGGTGCATCGCCGCGATGACGGCCCTGCTGACGCTGCCGGCGCTCGCGGCGGCCGGCCCCGGCTCGCTCCCGCTGCTGGGCGGCGCGCTGCTGCTCGCGGGGATGGCGACCGCCCCGACGATGGTCACCACGATGACGCTGGTCCAGCGGCGCACCCCCGAGGGCCGTCTGAACGAGGGCATGACCCTCGCGGTCACCGGCCTGCTCGGCGGCATCGCCTGCGGCAGCGCGGCCGGCGGCTGGGTCGCGGAACACCTCTCGGCCGCCGCCGGGTACGGCGTTCCGCCGGCCGCCGCCGCGCTGGCCCTGCTGATCACCCTGCTGCCGCTGCCCGGTTCCCGGTCCGGTTCCCGCGCGGACCACTGACACGCGCCGGGGTGGCGCCCAGCACCGTCTCCTGCACGCTCAGCGGCAAGCGCCCGGCCTCGGCGGCGACCCGGCGCCGTGCCGGGGCGGCGGTGCGCGAGCCGGGCCACCGGCGGCCCGCACGGAGGGCCCGGACCGGCCGCGGCACGCGGCGAACGCGCTGACCTGCGGACATGACGAAGGCCCCGCCGTTCGACGCGGCGGGGCCTTCGCCCACATGGGTGGGAGGCCGGTGGCCTCCCGATCGTGGAGATGGCGGGAATCGAACCCGCGTCCAACGGTGCAGAACCAGGGCTTCTCCGTGTGCAGTCCGCTTCGCTTTTCTCGGCCCCGGAGATCACGCGGACAAGTCTCCGACGGGCTCAGTCACTGTTTGATTTCCCTCTACACCCCGTGACCGGGTCTAGAGGTTTAGTTCCCTAGCTGATGCCAGGATCCGGGTCGGGAACAGCCCCGGGCTGACACTCCCTTGATAGGAGGCTCGCTCTGCTACCTGAGATCAGGCAGCGAGGGCGAAGGCCTGCTGGGAGGAATCGCGCTTGGTGTTGGCGATTATTTTTTTCGGCCTGTGGTTTACGAGATCATGGCCGCTTCCTCGACACGCTTCCCCTGCTTCGACAGCCGCTGTCGAAACCGATCATCCCCATGTTGATTTCTCAAGGTGCGCACCCACCGTGAGGTGCAGGTGCCATCGTAAGGGACCAACGCCCATCGATGCCACCGTATTCCCAGCGGTCGCCCCGCCGTTCCCCGGCGATCGCCCTGCCGGTTCGTTCGACGGTCGTCCCGCCGCGGTACCGGGTCCAACGCGCCCCGGCCGCGGATCATTCCCGGGTGCCCGGGTGCCCGGGGTGAGGCGGGTCACGCCCGCTGCCGCCGCCGGATCGCCGACATCGCCCGCTCGGCCTCACGCCGGTCCTGCTTCTCGCGCAGGGTCTGGCGCTTGTCGTACTCCTTCTTGCCGCGCGCCAGCGCAATCTCGATCTTGGCGCGGCCGTCCTTGAAGTACAGCGCGAGCGGCACGATCGTGTGCCCCGTCTCCTGGGACTTCGACTCCAGCTTGTCGATCTCCACGCGGTGCAGCAGCAGCTTCCGCTTGCGGCGGGCGCTGTGGTTGGTCCAGGTGCCCTGGCTGTACTCCGGCACGTGCACGTTGTGCAGCCACGCCTCGTGCCCGTCCAGCTGCACGAAGCCGTCGGCCAGCGACGCCCGCCCCTGGCGCAGCGACTTCACCTCGGTCCCGGTGAGGACGAGACCGGCCTCGTAGGTGTCGAGGATGTGGTAGTCGTGCCGCGCCTTCTTGTTCTGCGCGATCAGCTTGCGCCCTTTTTCCTTAGCCATAGTGCCGACCATTTTCGCACTACACAGGGGGCTCGCGGGAAGCCGATTTACGCGGGTGGCGGTTCCTGTCCCAGGCCGCTGAGCACCGTCCGGGCCCGCTGGAGGGCCTCCGGGTCGCCGGGGTCGACCTCCAGGTCGGGCGTGATGCCCGTGCCGTCGACACCGCGGCCGGAGGGGGTGCGGTAGTGGCCGACGGTCAGCTCGGCGACCGAGCCGCCGGGCAGCCGGCTCGGCATCTGCACCGAGCCCTTGCCGAAGGTGCGGGAGCCCACGACGACCGCGCGTCCGCGGTCCTTCAGGGCTCCGGTGAGGAGTTCGGCCGCGCTCATCGTGCCGCCGTCGACGAGGGCGACCAGGGGTCTGGAGGTGTCGCCGCCGGGCTCGGCGTGCAGGACGCGCTGCTCGCCGTCGACGTCGTAGGTGGCGACGAGGCCGCCGTCGAGGAAGGCGGAGGCGGCCGTGACGGCCTCGGCGACCAGGCCGCCGGAGTTGCCGCGCAGGTCGAGGACGACCCCGTCGCGGGGCGGGGCCTTTTGCACGGCGGTGCGGACCCGCTCGCCGGTGCCCCGGGTGAACGTGGCGACCTTGATGACGGTGACCCCGCCGGGCAGCTCCCGGACGGTGACGGAGTCCGTCGACAGGCGGGCCCGGTGCAGGGTGAGGCTCCACGCGCGCGTACCGCGCTCCAGGCCCAGCCGGACGGTGGTGCCGGCGGGCGCGCCGGTGGCGTCGCCGCGCAGCAGGGCGACCACCTCGGTGACGGGACGCCCGTCGACCGGCTCGCCGTCGACGCTGCGCAGCCGGTCGCCCGCGCGGATCCCGGCGGTGCCGGCGGGCGAGCCGGCCCGTACCTTCGTCACCTCGATCCGGCCGTCCCGCTCGCGCCGCGCCCACAGGCCGACGCCGGTGTAGCGGCCGTCGAGGGCCTCCTCCAGCTCCTCGTACTCGCCCCGCGAGTAGACGGCGGCCCAGCGGTCGCCGCTGCGGCTGACGGCGCGCTCGGCGGCCTCCACGGGCGACTTGCCGTCGGCCATCGCCTCGGCCGCCGCCCGGGCCACGTCCTGCCGGTGCCCGACGGGCACGGCCGAACGGGTCTCACCCGCCGCGGACTTCCGGTCCGCCCGGTCCGCCCGCTCCGTCTGAGGAAACGATCCGGTGGCCGCCCCCGCGGCGAGCACACTCGCGAACACCAAGGTCAGGGCGGCCCCGTGGCGGTAGCGGCGGGGCTGACAGAACAGGTCACGACCTGACATGCCGGTGAGTCTAGGACAACGAAAAGGGCCGTACGGACGGTTGTCCGTACGGCCCCTCGCGGCATGTGTCACACCTTCAGATACTTGCGCAGCGCGAAGAACGCGGCCAGCGCGGGCATCAGGAAGCTCGCCGCGAGGATGAGCGGCAGCTTGGTGAGCACGGCGTCCCAGCCGACGAAGTTGATCAGCGGCAGCTTCTCGGACAGGGCCATGCCGTTGTCGATGACGAAGTACTGGCCGAGCACGAGGAAGGAGCAGGCGATGGTGCCGCCGACGAGGCCGGCGACCGCGGCCTCCATGATGAACGGCGCCTGGATGTAGAAGCCGGAGGCGCCGACCAGGCGCATGATGCCGGTCTCGCGGCGGCGGCTGAACGCCGAGACGCGCACCGTGTTGACGATCAGCAGCAGCGCCACGACCAGCATGACGAGCATCACGCCGCGCGCGGCCCAGTTGAGGTACCCCAGCAGCTTGAAGAGGTTGTCCAGGATGCCCTTCTGGTCCTGCACCGACTGCACGCCCGCGCGGCCGTTGAAGGCGGTCGCGATGACCTGGTACTTCTCCGGGTCCTTCAGCTTGATGCGGTACGACTCCTGCATCTGGTCCGGGGTGAGCGAACTGGCCAGCGGGGAGTCGCCGAACTGCTCCTTGTAGTGCTTGTACGCCTCGTCCTGCGACTCGTACAGCACCTCGTCGACGACCGCCATCTTGTCCAGGTCGTTCTTGATCTGCTGCTTCTGCTCGGTGGTGACGGCGCCCTTGGCACAGTTCGGGTCGGACTCCGCGTCGCTCTTGTTGCAGAGGAAGATCGAGACGTTGACCTTGTCGTACCAGTAGCCCTTCATCTGGTTGACCTGGTCGCTCATCAGCAGGGAGCCGCCGAACAGGGCCAGGGACAGGCCGACGGAGACGATGACGGCGAAGGTCATCGTCAGGTTGCGGCGGAGACCGACACCAATCTCCTGGAAAACGAACTGCGCGCGCATGGCGTCTTCTTCGGGCCTTTCCGTGGACGGGGGATCAGTGCTGGTAGCCGTAGACGCCGCGGGCCTGGTCGCGGACGAGGCGGCCCTTCTCCAGCTCGATGACGCGCTTGCGCATCTGGTCCACGATGTTCTGGTCGTGGGTCGCCATCACCACGGTCGTACCGGTGCGGTTGATCCGGTCGAGCAGTTTCATGATGCCGACGGAGGTCTGCGGGTCGAGGTTGCCGGTCGGCTCGTCGGCGATCAGCAGTTTGGGCCGGTTGACGAAGGCCCGGGCGATCGCGACACGCTGCTGCTCACCGCCGGAGAGCTCGCCGGGCATCCGGTCCTCCTTGCCGCCGAGGCCGACGAGGTCGAGCACCTGGGGCACGGACTTGCGGATCTCGCCGCGGGACTTGCCGATGACCTCCTGCGCGAAGGCCACGTTCTCGGCGACGGTCTTGTTCGGCAGCAGCCGGAAGTCCTGGAACACGGTCCCCAGCTGGCGGCGCATCTGCGGCACCTTCCAGTTGGAGAGGCGTGCGAGGTCCTTGCCCAGGACGTGCACCTGCCCGTGGCTGGCCCGCTCCTCGCGGAGGATCAGCCGCAGGAAGGTGGACTTGCCGGAGCCGGAGGACCCCACGAGGAAGACGAACTCGCCCTTCTCGACCTCCAGGGAGACATCCCTGAGGGCGGGCCGGTTCTGCTTGGGGTAGACCTTGGAGACGTTGTCGAATCGGATCACGGATGCACCACGGGTCGCCGGGGGTAGATGAGCGTGACCATACGCGAACCGGGGTAGGGGCCGCAGTCACCGGTCGGGGTTGCGCAAGGGTTGCACGTTTTGTCCGGCGCCCGGTCCCGGTCTTCCGGTCTCTCGGTCTCTCGGCCCCTCGGCCTCCCGGTCTCTCGGTCCCGGGCGCGCGCTCCCCGGGGAGCGCGCGCAGCGGTCCGCGGAACCTGGCACAGTGGAAAGGGAACGTTCGCGGTGGCGTGGGCGTTGTGTACGTGGAACCGGTGTAAGGAGGGCGAGCGCATGACGTACGACCGGCTGGTGTGCGCGAACTGCGCGGCGCCCGTGAGCGAGGGCCGGTGCCCGGTGTGCCGGGCGAACCGCGAGCGGCTGCAGCAGGAGAACTTCTTCACGGGGCTGAACCCGATGGCGCTGGTCGCGCTGTTGGCGGTGCTGGTCGCGGCGGTGGCGCTGCTGGCCCACCAGACCGCCTGAGGCGGCCCCGGACGCGGCGGGGGCCCGGAGCGCGCCGGCTGCGCTCCGGGCCCCTTGGCCTGTGCCGTGCGTACGGTGGGTACGCGGGTGACTACCGTCAGGCGGTGGCGCCGCCGCGGCCGCCCACCAGGCGCGGCAGCATACGGAAGCCGATACCGCCGGCGATCATCGTGGCGGCGCCGACCAGCAGGAACGTGGTCTCCGCGGCACCGGTCTCGGCGAGCTCCTTGCCGCCGCCGTTCTGGGCGGAGGCGTTGGCGGCCGGGACGGGGTCCGCGCCGGTGTCGGTCAGGGCCGAGGAGCCCTGCTCCTGGGTGGAGGCGTTGGAGCCGCCGTCGGGGTTGGTGTTGTTGCCGCCGTGCCCGCCACCGGAGTTGTTGCCGGGGTTGCCGCCACCGGGGTTGTCACCGCCCGGGTTGCCGCCGCCGGGGTTGTCGCCACCCGGGTTGCCGCCGCCGGGGTTGTCGCCGCCGGGGTTGCCCGGGTCGGTGGTGGGCGGGGTGCCGGGGTCGGTGGTGGGCGGGGTGCCCGGGTCGGTGGTGGGCGGCGTGCCCGGGTCGGTGGTGGGCGGGGTGCCCGGGTCGGTGGTGGGCGGCGTGCCCGGGTCGGTGGTCGGCGGGTTCGGGTCGGTCGGGATGCCCGGGTCGGTGGGCGGCGTGTTCGGGTCCTCCTCGCCACCGCCGAGGCCGATGTTGACGCCGGCGTCCAGGCCGTCGTCACCGGCGCCGACGTTCACGCCGATCTCGAGCGCCGAAGCGGCACCCGCGGCGGTCAGCGAGGCGCCGGCCGCGATCACGGCACCGGCCGCTATCCGAGCGACACGGATCCGCATCTTCTTCGTCATGTGGTTGCTACCCCCAGTAGCTCATCGTCAGTGAGGCGGCGTTCGGGGCCGTGATCGACGGAGGTAGCTGAAGTAAAGCCCCCCGGTTCACATGCGCCCCAGAAATACGCATGCCGCGCCTCACCCTTCCCATTTTTCAAAGCAACGTCAAGGTCATTGCGTACGTGATGTCCGGGTAAGGGGGGAATGCCGGACGGGTTGGTGTGTGAGTGTGATGTGGAACCCCGACATAGGGAACGGAAAAGGCAACTGCCACCCGGTGGGCGGCAGTTGCCTTGTCGACAAAACGGCGTATTCGCCGGGTCCTACTTCTCCTGCTGCTTGCGCCAGCGAATTCCGGCTTCCAGGAAGCCGTCGATCTCGCCGTTGAACACGGCCTCGGGGTTGCCGACTTCGTACTCGGTGCGCAGGTCCTTGACCATCTGGTAGGGGTGCAGCACGTACGAACGCATCTGGTTGCCCCAGGAGTTGCCGCCGTCGCCCTTGAGGGCGTCCATCTTGGCCTGCTCCTCCTGGCGGCGCCGCTCCAGCAGCTTGGCCTGGAGGACGTTCATCGCGGTCGCCCGGTTCTGGATCTGCGAGCGCTCGTTCTGGCAGGAGACGACGATGCCGGTCGGGAGGTGGGTGATGCGCACCGCGGAGTCGGTGGTGTTCACGCCCTGGCCGCCCGGGCCGGAGGACCGGTAGACGTCGATGCGCAGCTCCGACTCGTCGATGTCGACGTGGTCGGACTGCTCGACGACGGGGAGCACCTCGACGCCCGCGAAGGAGGTCTGCCGGCGGCCCTGGTTGTCGAACGGCGAGATGCGCACCAGCCGGTGCGTGCCCTGCTCGACGGAGAGGGTGCCGTAGGCGTACGGCGCCTGCACGGCGAAGGTGGTCGACTTGATGCCGGCCTCCTCCGCGTACGACGTCTCGTAGATCTCGGTCTTGTAGCCGCGCTGCTCGGCCCAGCGCAGGTACATGCGCTGGAGCTTCTCGGCGAAGTCGGCGGCGTCGACGCCACCGGCCTCGGCGCGGATGTTGACGAGCGCCTCACGGGCGTCGTACTCGCCGCTGAGGAGCGTGCGGACCTCCATCTCGTCCAGCGCCTTGCGGACCGCGGCGAGCTCCGCCTCGGCCTCGGCGCGGGTGTCCGGGTCGTCCTCCTCCTCGGCCATCTCGAAGAGCACGGCGAGATCGTCGATCCGCCCGCGCAGGGCCTCCGCCTTGCGGACCTCGGCCTGGAGGTGGGAGAGCCTGCTGGTGATCTTCTGCGCCTCGTCCGGGTTGTCCCACAGGGACGGCGCGGCCGCCTGCTCCTCGAGCACGGCGATGTCTGCCCTCATCTTGTCGAGGTCCAGAACGGCCTCGATCGACTCCATGGTCGAGGAGAGGGACTTGAGCTCTTCGGATACATCGACGACTGCCACGCATCCAGCGTAACGGCTCCGCCAGGCGACGGGCGCCGGGTGACGGCACTCACAAGGGCAGGGACGGGGCCGCGGGTCCCGCCGGGGCCGGGGTCCCGCTGGGCCGGGGTGGGGGTCCCGCTGGGCCGGGGTGGGTCCGCCAGGCCACCGGGACCGCCAGGCCACCGGAGGTGGCCGGTGTCTCAGGGGCGGCCGGTGTCTCAGGGGGACGCCGGGGCGGAGTTCCCCGTGTCCCCGGTGCCGGTGCCGCCGTCCTCGCCGCCCGTGGCCGCCCAGGCGCCGAACCCGATCGCCGCCGCCAGCACCACGGCGCCCGCGCCCAGCACCGCCCGGCGGCGCCGCGTGGCGGCCCGGTTGCGGGCGGAGCCCGGCCGGGGCGCACCGGCGGTGCGGGGGGCGCGGGCGGTGCCGCGGGCGCCGCCGGCCAGCTCGTCGGGGCCGGGGACGCGCATGGAGGTGTGGGTGTCCCGGTTGGCGTCGGCGGGCCTGGAGCCCGGCACCAGCGGGACCGCGCCCCGCCGCGGCACCGGCTCCCCGGCGGGGGCGGGCCCGGCGGGCGGCTCCTCGGGAGCCTCCTCCGCGGTCTCCGCGCCCGGCTCGTCCACGTCCAGCGGCGGCATGCCGGCCAGCATCGGCAGCAGCTCGCGCAGCCGCGCGGCCAGCTCCGAGGCGCGCAGCCGGGAGGCCGGGGCCTTGGCCAGGCACTGGACGATCAGCTGCCACAGCTCGTCCGGGATGCCGGGCAGGGGGACGACCGTCTCGGTCACGTGGCGGCGCAGGACGGCACCCGGGTGGCCGCCGCCGAACGGGGTGAAGCCCGCGAGCAGCTCGTACAGGACCGTGGCCAGGGCGTAGATGTCGACGGAGGCGCGGGGCGGGAGGCCCTCGACGATCTCCGGGGCCAGGTAGTCGGGCGTGCCGATGATCTTGGTGGCGCGGGTGCGGCGCGGGGTGTCGATGAGCTTGGCCACCCCGAAGTCCGTCAGCAGCGCGGGGTGCGCGCCGCCGGGTCCCAGCGGGCCCTCCATGTCCAGCAGGACGTTCTCCGGCTTGACGTCCCGGTGGACGACCCCGGCGGCGTGCGCGGCGGCCAGCCCGTCCGCGACGTCGGCGGCGATCGCCACCGCGGCCTCGGGCGGCAGGCGCCGCTCCCGGTCCAGGCGGGTGCGCAGGTCCGTGCCGCGGACCAGGTCCATGACCAGGGCGAGGTCGTTGCCGTCGACGACCAGGTCGCGCACGGAGACGACGTGGGGGTGCTCCAGGCCGAGCAGGGCCGTGCGCTCCTGCACGAAGCGCCCGACGAGCTCCTGGTCGGAGGCGAGGTCCTCGCGCAGCAGCTTGATGGCGACGGGGCCCTCCGGTCCCTCGCCCAGCCACACCGTGCCGGCACTGCCCCGTCCGAGGATCTGGTGGGCGGTGTACCGGCTGCCGATCTTCCGTGCCAAGTCTGCTCCTACCGACGCGTGTTGCCGACAAAACTACGCGTCCGGGGAGCCGGCCTTCACCGGGGAGGCGGAAATCACCCGCTGGTTGTCGACAAATCACCAGACTCGCCGGGCGGGCCGGGACGGGGCGGGACCGGCGCCTCGGTCCGGGCGCCGGTGTCGGCCCGCGCCGAGGTCAGCCCGTGCCCGTGCCGCCGCTCGTGCCGCCGCCGGTGTCGCCGCCGCCCAGGTCCTGGATCCAGCCGGTCACGTCGCCGACCCAGTCGCTGATCTGCTGCCAGTAGGACTTGCCGGTGCCGATCCACTCCTGCAGCGGGCTCAGCTCCCACACCAGCCAGCCGGCCACGAACAGGATGACCAGCGTGAACAGGCACCCCTTCAGGCAGCCGAGCCCGGGGATGCGCATCGGGTTGGCGCTGCGCTGCCTCGGCGGCCGGGGCTCCCGCGCGGGCCGCCGGGGCTCCGGCGCGGGCGGCGGGGGCGGCGGGGCGTACCGCTGCGGCTGGGGCTGCGGCGGTCGCTGGGGCTGTGGGGGCTGCTGGGGCTGCGGAGTCGCGTACGGCTGCTGATGGCCGTATCCGCCCTGCTGGGGGCGGCGCGGCGCGGGACGCGGCGGCTGCTGCTGCGGCCGGGCGACCTGGCGCTGGGGGCGGCGGCGCAGCGGGTCCTCGTCGGGGTCGAGGTACTGGATCTGCGTCTGCTCGTTGCGGTCGCGGGCGGCCCGCAGCTGGTTCTGCCAGGGGTGCGGCTCGTCCGGCTGCCCGGGCTGCCCCGGTCCGCCCTGCTGCTGCCCCGGGGGCACCGGCGGCATGACCGCCGTCGGGTCGGCGGCGCCCCGGTGCGGCAGGACGGCGGTGGGGTCGGCGTCTCCGCCGGGGCCGCCGGAGCCGTCGGGTCCGCCGGTGTGCGGCAGGACGCTGGTGGCGGCGTTGGGGTCGTACACGCCGCTCGGGTTCTGCGGCAGGACCTGCGTCGGGTCGGCGGCGCCGGGGGTGCCGGGCACGGGCGCGGGCGCCGGGTCGGGGGCGAGGAGCGCGCCCACGTTCTCGGCGGCGGCGATCTGCGCGGCGCTCGCGTGCACGCCGATGCCCTCGGCGACGACGCGCAGGGCACGGGCGAGGTTCTCGGCGCCGGGCCGCTCGTCGGGGTTCTTGCGCAGGCAGCGCTCGATGACCGTCCAGAGGGGGTCGGGGACCGTGGAGGGGCGGCGCGGTTCGGCGCTCAGGTGCTGGTGCAGGACCTCCAGGGCGGAGCCGCCGGAGAACGGCGGGCGTCCGGTGACCAGCTCGTAGAGGAGGATGCCGGCGCCGTAGATGTCGACGGCGGAGGTCTGCGGGCGGCCCTCGGCGGACTCCGGCGCGACGTACGCGGGCGTGCCGACGAACTCGTGGGTGCGGGTCAGGCCGGGCGAGTCGGCCAGGCGCGCGATGCCGAAGTCGGTGAGCATCGGGTGCAGCCGGTCACCGTCCTGCTTGAGCAGGACGTTCGCCGGCTTCAGGTCGCGGTGGACGACGCCGTCGGCGTGGCTGGCGGCGAGCGCGTCGGCGATCTGCGCGGTGAGCAGCGCGGCGGCGACGGGCGTGAAGGGGCCGTTCTCGCGCAGGTGGCGGTGGAGGTCGGGGCCGTCGACGAGGTCCATGACCAGCGCCAGCAGGTCGCCCTCGACGACCAGGTCGCGGACCCGGACGATGTTCGGGTGGGTCAGCCGCAGCAGCACGGACCGCTCCCGCAGGAAGCGCATCACGACGTCGGCGTCGTTCGCGAGCTCCTCCTTGAGGACCTTGATCGCGACCGTCTCGCCGGGCTGTCCGGGCACGGCCGCCTCGGCGCCCGCGGTCTCCCGCTGGCGGGCTCGCCAGACGGTCCCCGTGGCGCCGCGGCCGAGCGGCTCCTCGAGGAAGTACTTGCTGCCTACCGGCCGCACGTCATGCGCTCCCTGTTGCTTGCTTGGCTGGCCCGTGCACCGTGGTCCATGCGAACCGTGCGAACCATCGTGCTGTCCGTCGTGCCGTCCGTCGTGCCGGGGTGCCACGGGGTGGTTCCGACCCACTGTAGTGCCGCCCCGCGCCGCACAGGCCGTCGTCTTCCCGCGCCTCCCGCACGGCTCGCCGCCGCCTTTCCCCGGTATCCCGCGTGCCCTGGGAAGACGCCCGACCCGGTCCATTGGTTGCCGGACCCGGACGTGACCGATCTCAAGTCACCGCCGTCCGATCACCACCGCGGCACTCGCCGGGCATTTTTACGGTCAGAGCAGACCAATCAAGATCATTTGGCGGCGGTCGGCGGACACGTTGTCGGCGGCAGGTGCGAGGATGCCCTCCAGTACTGGCCGACGCGCTCGTGGGGCGGTGGGGGAAGTCCGCGGTGGGGGACCGCGTCAGGTGGCTTCGTCCCCGGTCCGCGGGTGCCCGCGCAGAAGGGACCGCTGACGGCGATGCAGATCCGGCTGACCGTCGTAGACCCGCTGGGCCCCTCCCCATCGGCGCCATCGGCGCACAGCGGCGCCGCGAGCTGTGACGTGCTGGTGACGGCGCCCGCCGGCACGGCCCTGGCCGCGGTCGCGTCGGCGCTGGCCTCGGCGGTCCCGGGCGGTGACGGCTCCGGCTCCGGCGCCCCCGTGCTGTACGCCGGTGCGCAGCGGCTGGACGCACAGCGCTGCACGCTGGGCGAGCCCCCGCTGATCGACGGCGCCGTGCTCTGCGTGGGCGCCCCGGGCGACCCCGAGCCCCATCCCGAGGCGGCCGACGCCCCCACCCGGCTCCACGTGGTCGCCGGCCCCGACGCGGGCGGCGTCCACCTGCTGCACGGCGGCCGGGTCCACATCGGCCGCTCCGCCGACGCCGACGTCCCGCTCGACGACCCCGACGTCTCCCGGATGCACTGCGCGGTGACCGTCGCCGCCGACGGCCGGGTCACGGTCGCCGACCTCGGCTCCACCAACGGCACGACCCTGGACGGCGCCCGCGTGGGCGACCACCCGGTCCGTTTCGCGCCGGGGGCGCTGCTGCGGATCGGGGAGTCGGCGCTGCGGCTGGTCCCGGCGGCCCGGGGGACCGGGACGCGGACCGGGACGACACCGGACGGGGAGGGCCATGTGCGGCTGTCCCGCCCGGAGGACGGCACGGGCGGCGCCTTTGGCCCGGCGGCCCGCGGCGGGGAGGTGGCGCACGCGCGCGTGCCCGACGGGGCGGGCGGTCCCGCCGGGGGCCCGGCGGACCCCGCCGGACGGACCCACCACGCCTACGGCCCGGCCGGCCACGGCCCCGGCGAGGCGGGCGCGCAGGGACACGGCGGCCCGGTCGCGCCGCCGCTCGTCCCCGGCCAGGGCGGGGCACCGCGGATCGAGAACCACGGCACGGGGCCGGTGGCGCACCCGCCGCGCGCGGCGGCACCGGGGGCCGTGCCGCGGCCGGTGCCCGGCGCGGGCGACACGCACGCGGGACGTTCTTCCGACGCGCTCCCCACCGACGACCCCGGCGCCTCCGGTGTCACCGATGTCTCCGGTGTCTCCGGTGTCATGGACCCGGGCACGGACGGCACGGCGCGCAAGGGCACGCCGCCGAGGGGGACCGAGGTGCCGCCGGGCGTACGGCGACGCGGCGGCCTCGCGGCGTGGGCACGGCGCCTGACCGGCGGACGCGGCGAAACCGGTGCCACGGGGCGGGAGGCGTACGGCGAGGACGCGGCCGGGGCCGCGAAGGCCCCGTCGGTCGCCTCCCCGGCGCCGGAGACCTGGCCGGACCCGGCCTCCTTGCTGCTGACGGCCCTGGGACCGGGGCCGCGGCTGTGGGAACGCGGGCCGGGGCATCCCGAGGCGCTCGCCGTCCGGCTCGGCACGGCCGACCGGGCGGCGCCCGACGGCTCGGGGCTGCTGCCCGCGGTACCGGTGACCGCCGGGCTGCGCGAGGTCGGGTCCCTGGGGCTCGCCGGGCCCCGGGCGCGGCTCGCCGGGCTGGCGCGCGCGGTGCTGGCCCAGCTCGCCGCGCTGCACTCCCCCGACGTCCTGGAGATCGTCCTGATCAGCGCGGACGGCGCCCGTCCCCTCCAGGAGCGCACCGCGGAGTGGTCCTGGCTGGGCTGGCTGCCGCATGTGCGCCCGGGACACGGCCAGGACTGCCGTCTGCTGCTCGCCCACGACCGGGAGCAGGCCGCGGCCCGCGCCCAGGAACTGCTGCGGCGCCTGGAGGACCACCTCACGGACTCGGGACGGCCCACGAGCGGAACCACGTCCACGCCCACATCCACGCCCGCACCCGCACCCGCACCCGCACCCGCCATCCCCGCCCAGCCGACCGCCGCCACGTACGGCGGGCCCGCCGGAACCGGCGCATCCGGTACCTCCGGTGCTTCCGGTGCACCGGGCGGAACGCGTGGCGTCGGCGGCCCCGGCACGCCGGGCGGCACCGCGGGCATGCCGGGTATGCCAGGTATGCCAGATATGTCCGGTGACCTCGGCGGGGCCGAGGACCGCACTCCGCCGCCCGGCCGGGACCGGAGCCCCGCCCGGCGCCCCGCGTGGGCCCGCGCGGACGGCGAGACCGGCGGGCCCGGCGGGCCCGGCGGGACGAGCCATTCCGCCGGCACCGGCGGAACCACCGCGACCGGCTGGACCACCGGAACCTTCGGGCCCCCGGGAACAGCCGCCGCCGACGCCCCCGGCGGCACCCACGCGACCGGCACCCCTTCCGCGTCCTCCCCCGCGTCCTCCCCCGCGTCCTCCTCCACATCCCCTTCCGCGTCCCCCACCCCCTTCCCCGGCCCGTACACCGTGGTCGTCGTCGACGGGGACCCCGGCTCCGCCGACGTGCGCGAGGCGCTGGCGCGGCTGGCGCTGGAGGGGCCGCGGGCCGGCATCCACCTGGTGTGCCTCGCCGAGACCCCCGCCGCGTCCCCGGCGTCCCCGGTGGCGGACACGTACGAGGCGGCCTGCGCGGCCTCGCCGGTCTTCCGGGAGTGCGGGGCCGTGGCGCTGCTCAGCGGCGACGTGGCGACGGCCCTGCGGCTGCTGCGCGTCGCCCGCACGGGCGGGGCCCCGGCCGGCCCGGTCGGCCACGGCACCGTCGCCACCGTGGACGCCGTCTCCCCCGCGTGGGCCGAGCGGTTCGCGCGGGCGCTGGCACCGCTGCGGACGGACGGCACCGACGGCGCCGAGGGCGCCCGGCACGCGCGCGTGTCCGCGCCGCTGCCCCAGGCCTCCCGGCTGCTGGACGAACTCGGGCTCGCGCGGGCCACTCCGGCGTCGCTGATGGCACGGTGGGCCGCCGCGGCCGACGACCCGGCGGCGCTCGGCGGGCGGGCGCACGCCGTGCTGGGCGCCGGACCGCGCGGCCCGGTCGGCGTGGACCTCGCGGCCGAGGGACCCCACCTGCTGATCGAGGGGCCGCAGGGCAGCGGCCGTACGGAACTGCTGCGGGCCGTCGTCGCCTCGCTGGCCTCCGCCGAGCGGCCCGACCGCCTCGGCATCGTCCTGATCGACGGCCGGGACGGCGTGGGTGCGGCGGGCGGCAAAGCCGGCGAGGGGCTGCGGGTCTGTACGGACGTACCGCACGTCACCACGCATCTCACCGCCAACGACCCGGTGCGGATGCGGGAGTTCGCCCAGTCGCTGAGCGCGGAGCTGAAGCGGCGCGCCGAGCTGCTCGGGCGGTCGGACTTCACCGAGTGGCACACCCGGCGCGAGGTGTCGGGCCGGATGGTCGCCCAGCGCACGGCGCCGGGCTCTCCCCCGGCCACCGGGGTCACCGGCGCCGGGGACCTCGACACCCCGCCCAGTACGACGCTGCGGCTGCGCCCGGGGGCGGCCCGGCGGCGCGCGGAGGACGCGGCGCCGCCGCTGCCCCGGCTGATCGTGGTCGTGGACGACCTGGACGCCCTGGTCGCCCCCGCGCTCGGCTCGCCGGGGCGGCCCGCGGCGGGCTCGGTGATGCGGGCGCTGGAGGCCGTCGCGCGGGACGGCGAGCGGCTCGGCGTGCACCTGGTGGCCGCCACCGGCCCCGACGACCGTACGG
Organism: Streptomyces sp. NPDC006134; assembly: GCF_040628835.1. Lineage (NCBI taxonomy): Bacteria > Bacillati > Actinomycetota > Actinomycetes > Kitasatosporales > Streptomycetaceae > Streptomyces > Streptomyces sp. NPDC006134. The sequence continues at coordinate 100,101 of NZ_JBEXTV010000013.1, forward strand.
CGCAGTCGGAACCGGCCCGCCGGGCGGCCCTGCGCGTCACGCTGGACGCCCCGGTGCCGGGGCCGGACGAGCCGGCGCCGGGGCGGGGGCGGCTGGCCCGCGCGGACGAGCGGACCGTGCCGTTCCAGGGCGGCCGGGTGACCGGGCGCATCCCGCGGACGGCGACCCTGCGCCCCACCGTCGTACCGCTGGAGTGGCACCGCATGGGCGATCCGCCGGCCCGGCGCCCGGTGCGGGAGCTGGGCAACGGCCCGACGGATCTGGCGCTGCTGGCGAGCGCGCTGGAGCGGGCGGCGCGGGAAGTGTCGGCGGCGGTGGTGGCACCCCTGATGTGAGCGCGGGCCACACCGCCGGCACGAGCGCGGACGGCACCCGATGCGAGCGTCGGCGGCACCACTGACACGAGGCCGGCGACACTGCTGACGCAAGGCCGGCGACACCGCTGACGCAAGGCCGGCGGCACCACCGACGCAAGGCCGGTGTCCGCCCGGGCCGTGGCGCGCCCGTGCCTGGTCACGAGGGCATCACGATCTCTCGCCGGACCCCGGTCGCGCTCTTGCCGCCCCCAACTCCCGCGGCGTACACAGAGCGCACGGAAGAGCGCCGAACGTTCGACGAGGAACGAAGAACGGGGCAGTGATGCGCACCACGAGCAGCACCATCCGGACACGCAGGACCACAGGCGGGACCACGGGCAGGAGCACCCGGGCCGTGACCGCCCTCGCCGCGGGAGCGCTCGCGTTCTCGCTCACCGCGTGCGGCGGCGGCGACGGCGACGGCGACGGCAAGGAGAGCGCGCGGCCGGGCGGCGGCAAGGAGACGGCCGCCTCCGTCACCCTCCCCAAGCTGGACGGCGCCTCCCTGGAGGTCGCCGCCGTCTGGACCGGCACCGAGCAGGCCAACTTCAAGAAGGTCCTCGCGGAGTTCGAGAAGCGCACGGGCGCGAAGGTGACCTTCGTCCCCGCCCAGGACCCGATCATCAACTTCCTCGGCTCGAAGATCGCGGGCGGTCAGCCGCCGGACATCGCGATGCTGCCGCAGCCCGGCGCCATCAAGCAGGCCGTCGACAAGGGCTGGGCCAAGCCGCTGGGCGCCGAGGCGCTCAAGGAGCTCGGCGAGAACTACTCGCAGGGCTGGCAGGACATCGGCAAGGTCGGCGGCAAGCAGTACGGGGTGTACTACAAGGCCGCCAACAAGTCCCTGATCTGGTACAACGCGCGGGTCTTCGAGAACGCCGGCGCCCAGGAACCCAAGACGTGGGACGAGTTGCTGACCACCGCCCAGACGGTCTACGACTCCGGCGTCACCCCGTTCTCCGTCGGCGGCGCCGAGGGCTGGACCCTCACCGACTGGTTCGAGAACGTGTACCTCTCGCAGGCGGGCCCGGAGAAGTACGACCAGCTGGCCAGGCACGAGATCAAGTGGACGGACCCCTCGGTGAAGGAGGCCCTGACCACCCTCGCCGAGATCTGGGGCAAGAAGGACTACCTCGCGGGCGGCCCGCGCGGCGCGCTGCAGACGGAGTTCCCGGCCTCGGTGACCCAGACCTTCACCGGCGGCGACCAGCCCAAGGCGGGCATGGTCTACGAGGGCGACTTCGTGCAGGTCAACATCGGCGAGACGGAGGCGAAGGTCGGCACGGACGCCAAGGTGTTCCCGTTCCCGGCGGTCGGTGACACCGCGCCGGTGGTCTCCGGCGGCGACGCGGCCGTGATCCTGGAGGACTCCAAGGCGGCGCAGGCCCTGGCCACCTTCCTGGCCTCCCCCGACGCGGCGACGATCCAGGCGAAGCTGGGCGGCTACCTCTCCCCGAACAAGAACGTGGACACGTCGGCGTACCCCAACGACGTGCAGCGCAAGATCGCCGAGGCGCTGATCGCGGCCGGCGACGACTTCCGCTTCGACATGTCGGACCAGGCCCCGCAGGCCTTCGGCGGCACCCCCGGCAAGGGCGAGTGGAAGGCCCTTCAGGACTTCCTGAAGAACCCGAAGGACGTCGCGGGCACACAGCGGAAGCTGGAGGCCGACGCGGCCGCCGCCTACGGAGGCTGACGCGATGACGCCGGCCAGCGCGGCAGGGGCCCCGCCGGCCCCTGCCGCCCCCAAGTCGCGCAAGAGCGTGACCGGCACCCGCAAGGCCGTGGCGGCACTGTTCCTGCTGCCCGCGCTGGTGCTGCTCGGCGCGCTCGTGGTCTACCCGATCGGGTACTCGCTCGTCCGCAGCTTCTACGACCAGTCCGGCGACGGCTTCGCCGGATTCGACAACTACCGGGCCCTGTTCACCGACGACGGCGTCCGCGCCGCCCTGAAGAACAACATCGTCTGGGTGGTGTTCGCGCCGGCGGTCTCCACCGCGCTCGGCCTGATCTTCGCGGTGCTGACCGAACGGGTGCGCTGGGGCACGGCCTTCAAACTGGTCGTCTTCATGCCCATGGCCATCTCGATGCTGGCGGCCGGCATCATCTTCCGCCTGGTGTACGACCAGGACCCCGACAAGGGCGTGGCGAACGCGGTGTGGGTGGGCGTGCACGACACGTTCGCGCAGTCGTCGGCGTTCCCGAAGGCGCACCCGGGCCGCCAGTCGCCGCTGGAGGCCGCGGGCGGCGGCGCGTTCGTCACCAAGGAGCCCGTCCGCGCCGGCGAGCCCGTCATGCTGCCGCTGGTCGGCGTGGCCCCCGACGTGATGCCCGACGACGCGAAGCGGGCCGCGGCGCCCGAGGCCGAGCCGGGCAAGGTCACCGGCACCACCTGGCAGGACTTCACCCGCGGCAAGGGCGTGGGCACGCTGGGCGGCGTCGACGCCTCCGAGCTGGGCTACCCCGGCATGAGGATCGAGGCCGTCAAGGACGGTGAGGTCGTCGCGTCGGCGAAGGCCGCCGCCGACGGCACGTTCACGCTGCCCGCCGCGGCCGACGGGGCGCTGCTGCGGCTGCCCGCCGACAACTTCAAGGAGCCCTACAACGGCCTGGAGTGGCTCGGCCCGTCGCTGGTGACGCCCGCGATCATCGGGGCGTACGTGTGGATGTGGGCGGGCTTCGCGATGGTACTGATCGCGGCCGGCCTGGCGGGCGTCCCCCGGGAGCTGCTGGAGGCGGCCCGGGTCGACGGCGCCGGCGAGTGGCAGGTGTTCCGCAAGATCACGGTGCCGCTGCTCGCGCCGGTCCTCGCGGTCGTCACCGTCACCTTGATGATCAACGTGCTGAAGGTGTTCGACCTGGTCTTCATCATCGCCCCCGGTTCCTCCCAGGACGACGCGAACGTGCTCGCCCTGGAGCTGTACCGCAAGGGCTTCGCGGTGGACCAGCCGGGCATCGCCAGCGCCATCGCGGTGTTCCTGCTGCTGCTCGTCATCCCGGTGATGTGGTTCAACATCCGTCGGCTCAGGCGGGAGGTACGGCGATGACGGCACAGGAACAGGGGCAGGCACAGGCACGGACACAGGCGCAGGAACGGTCCGGGGCGGTCGCGAAGGCGGCCGGGGCGGGGCCGGTCACGGCGGAGCGGTCCCTGGGCGCGCGCCTCGCACAGGGCGTCAGCGGCGGCCTGGTGCGCGTGTTCCTCCTCATCGTCGGCCTGTTCTGGCTGATGCCGACGATCGGCCTGCTGCTGTCCTCGCTGCGCACCCCGCAGGACATGGCGGCCGACGGCTGGTGGAAGGTGCTCACCGAACCGTCCCGGCTGACGTTCGAGAGCTACGAACAGCTCCTGCAGAACGGCGACATCACCGGCTCGCTCGTCAACACCGCGCTGATCACGGTCCCGGCGACCGTGCTCGTCGTCGTCATCGGCTCCCTGGCGGGCTACGCGTTCGCGTGGATGGAGTTCCCCGGCCGCGACTGGTGGTTCCTCGGCGTGGTCGGGCTGCTGGTGGTGCCGGTGCAGGTGGCGCTCATCCCGATCGCCGAACTCTTCGGGAAGATCGGCCTGTTCGGCTCGATCGTCGGCGTGATCCTGTTCCACGTCGGGTTCGGTCTGCCGTTCGCGGTGTTCCTGCTGCGGAACTTCTTCGCGGAGATCCCCAAGGAGCTGCTGGAGGCGGCGCGGCTGGACGGCGCCGGCGAACTGCGGCTGTTCGCGCGGGTGGTGATGCCGCTGGGCGGGCCGGCCATCGCGAGCCTGGGCATCTTCCAGTTCCTGTGGGTGTGGAACGACATGCTGGTCGCACTGATCTTCACGGACTCCGGGAACCAGCCGATCACGGTCGCGCTCCAGACGCAGGTACGGCAGTTCGGCAACAACGTCGACGTGCTGGCGCCCGGCGCGTTCATCTCCATGGTGATCCCGCTGGTCGTGTTCTTCGCGTTCCAGCGGCAGTTCGTGTCCGGCGTGATGGCGGGCGCGGTCAAGTAGGCGGTGACAGAGCGCCGTCGGGGGCGGGCCGGCCACGGCCCGCCCCCGACGCATTCGTGCCGCCGCCCCCGACGCATTCGTGCCGCCGCCCCCGACGCATTCGTGCCGCCGCCTCCGCCGCATTCGTGCCGCCGCGCTCCGCCGTACCCGCACCGCCTGTTTCCCGCCGCCCCCGTATCCCCGGTATCCCCCGTATCCCCCGTATCCCCCCCTATCCCCCCCGTATCCCCCGTATCCCCCGTATCCCCCGTATGGTCCCCCGTAAGCCGTAGGAGCCGTAACCCCGTCACTCCATTGGCCGTTCCCGGGCCGAACGCCCGCGACGACCCATGGATGTCCCCGTGCCCCGGTTCAGTGTCATCGTCCCCGCGTACCAGGTCCAGGCGTATCTGCACGCATGCCTGGAATCGGTGCTCTCCCAGTCGTGGTCCGATCTGGAGCTGATCGCGGTGGACGACGGCTCGCCGGACGCCTGCGGCGAGATCATCGACGAGTTCGCGGCCCGCGATCCGCGCGTACGGCCCGTGCACCTGCCGCGGACCCAGGGCCCGGGCCCCGCCCGCAACGCCGGGCTGGAGCGGGCCAGGGGCGACTACCTGCTCTTCCTCGACGGCGACGACACCCTCACCCCGGGCGCGCTGCGGGCCGTCGCCGCCCGGCTGCGGGAGACCGGCGGGCCGGACGTCCTGGTCCACGGCTGGGCGCGGGTGGACTGGACGGGTGAGCCCGTCCGCGACGACGACGCCGCCGCCCGGCCGGCCGGCACCGGCCCGGCCCCGTTCCGCCTGGCCGACCGCCCGGGGCTGCTGGCGCCGCCCGCCCCGGCCTGGGACAAGGTCTGCCGCCGCGCGTTCGTCGTACGGGAGGGCTTCGCCTTCCCGCCGGGCCACTACGAGGACACGCCGTGGAGCTGCCCGGTGCTGCTGCGGGCGGAGTCGATCGCGACCCTGGACCGGGTGTGCGTGCACCACCGGCGGCGCCGCTACGGCGACGCCCTGGCCACGCCCGGCGCCCACCACTTCGACGTCTTCGCGCAGTACGACCGCCTCTTCGCGTTCCTGGACTCCGACCCGGGCCTGGAGCACTGGCGGCCGGTGCTGTACCGCCGCATGGCCGGCCACCTGGCGGCGCTGGCCGACCGGCCCGGCCTCCTCCCGCGCGGGGTGCGGGCCGAGTTCCTGCGCCGGGCCCGCGACCACTGCCGCCGCCACCGCGTCCCCCGCGCCGCCACCGGGCCGCGCGCCCGCCTGCGCCACGCCCTGCTCCGTCTGGGCCTGCACCGCACCCACCGGACCCTGCGCCGGACGTCGGCCCTGGTGCGCGGCGTGCCGAAGGGCCTCGCCGCCCTCCTGCGGGCCCTGCGCGCCGTCGCCCTGCGGCTGCACCACCGCCTCCAGCGCCTCCTGCCCGTGCGTGCCGACCGCGCCGTCTTCCTCACCCACGACGGCCGGGGCTACGGCGGCCACCCGGGCGCGCTGGAGCAGGCGTTCCGCGAGTTCGCCCCGCACGTGCGCACCGCCTGGATCGCCCCTCCCGCACTCCACCACACCCTCCCGCCCGGCCCGCGCCGCCTCACCCCGGGCACGGCCGCCGCCCTCACGGCGCTGGCCCGCTCCCGGTACGTCGTGCACGACACCCACCTCGACGGCCGCCTGGCCAAGCGCCGCGGCCAGATCGTCGTCCACATCCCGCCCGGCACCCCGGTGCGGCACACCGGACTGGACCTCCTCCGGCACCCGGCGGCCCGCGACGCGGACGCGGCCCGGCTGATGCGCGAGGCCGACACCTGGGACCACGTCGTGTCCGCCGACCGCCACTCCACCCTGACCTGGCAGCGCGTCCACCCCGGCCGCTACACCACGCTGGAGTACGGCCGTCCCCGCACCGACGTCTTCCACCGGGCGACGGCCGCGGACGTGGCCCGGCTGCGCTCGGTGCTCGGCGTCCCCGAGGGCGCGGTCGCGATCCTGTACGCGCCGGCCGGCCCCGGCCACCACGGCCGCTCCCGGCGCCCCGGCCTCGACCTGGGGCGCGTCCTGCGCCGCCTCGGCCCGCACTTCGTGGTGCTGGCCCGCTCCCGCTCCCCGTACGGCGGCCCGCTCGTCCCCGGCACGGACCGCGTCATCGACGTCGGCGGCCACCCGCGCGTGGAGTCGCTCTGCCTGGCCTCGGACGTCCTGCTGACCGACTACTCGCCCCTGATGTTCGACTACGCGGTCCTGGACCGGCCGATCGTCCTGTGCGCCGGTGACTGGGAGGCGTTCGAGGCCGCCTGCGGCGCCTACGTCGACCTGCGCTCCTGCCCGCCGGGCGCGGTCGCCCACAGCGAGGACGAGCTGGCCGACGTCTTCACCGGCGGCCACTGGCGCGGCGCGCGCGCCGCCGAGCTGCGCCGGGCCTTCCGCGAGCGTTTCTGCCCGTACGACGACGGGCGCGTCGCCGAACGCGTCGTACGGCAGGTCGTGCTCGGGGAGAGCGACCTGCCGCCCCTCGTGCCGCCGGCCGCCCGGCGGCCGGTCCCGGGCGCCGCGGCGTCCGCCGCGGGTGTCCCGCCCGCCACCGTGCCGCAACCCGCCGGTCCCCACACCGTCACCGAGAGCCTCTGACCGCCGTTGTCCCTTCGGGAGTCCGCATGCCCCGCAGCTCGTCGCGGCCCACTCCGACCCGGCCGCCCATCCGGCGGCCGGCGGGCCGGCCCGGCCGCCGCCGCGCCGGCTGAGGCGGCGGCTCGTGAAGAACGACGACAGAGAGAGCAGAATGCCCCGCTTCAGCATCATCGTCCCGTCCCACGGAGTCGCGGGCCGCCTGTCCCAGGCGCTGGACTCGGTCCTCGCCCAGTCCTTCGGCGACTTCGAGCTGATCCCGGTCTGCGACGCGCCGGACTGCGCGGCGGCGGACGTCGCCGCCGCCCTCGCCGAGCGGGACTCGCGGGTGGCGCCCGTGCACTCCCCTCCGTCGGCCGGTCTGGCCGGGGCGCGCAATGCCGGGATGCGGGCGGCGACCGGCGCGTATCTGCTGTTCCTCGACGGCGACGACGTCCTCGCGCCGGGGGCGCTGGCGGCGCTGGACGCGCGGCTGGCCGAGACCGGCGACGTCGACGTGCTGTACTTCGAGCACGAACGCGTGCCCTGGTGGGAGGGCGAGCCCGCCAACCCGGCCGCGCCGCTGCTGGCGAAGACACCGCGCGGGGCCTTCTCCCCCGACGCCGCGCCGCACCTGACCGGCGTGCAGCTGCCCGCCTGGAGCGCCGCCCACCGCCGCGCCTTCCTCGCCGAGCACGGCCTGCGCTTCCCCGACGGGCACTTCACCGACGTCGGCTTCGGCGGCCTGGCCGCGGCGTGCGCCACGCGCATGGCCGTCCTGCGCTCCGTCGTCGTACGGCATCTGGTGCGGCGTCAGGGCAACCGGCTGAACCTGCCGGGCCCGCACCACACCGACCTGCTCGACCAGGCGGACCTGCTGCTCACGCGGGTGGCCGAGCGGGGACTGCCCACCGCGCGCCTCACCTTCCTGTTCGAGCACCTCTTCGCGGCGATCCTGAAGACGGCCACGCATCCGCGGCGCCTGCCGAAGGGCCGCCGCGCCTTCTTCCGCCGGGCCTGCGCGCTCCACCGCCGCCACCGCCCCGCCGGTTTCCGCCCCCCGACCGGGCGGCTGGGCGTGCAGCACCGGCTGCTGGCCTCCGGTTCGTACGCGGCGTTCCGCGCGCTGCGCGGCGCCAACCGGGCGGCGACGCGCACGCTCCAGGCCCTGCCCCGCCCGCGCGGGCTGCGCACCCGCCTGCTGTACCGGTGGCACCTGCGCCGCCCTCTCGACCCGAACCTCGCCGTGTACTGCGCGTACTGGGGCCGCGGTTACGCCTGCAACCCGGCCGCGATCCACGCCAAGGCCCGCGAACTCGCCCCGCACCTGCGCGCGGTGTTCCTGGTCGAGCCCGGCCAGGAGCACACCGTGCCGGACGGCGTCGACCACGCGGTGATCGGCAGCCGCCGCTACTGGCGGGTACTGGCCCGCGCCACGTACCTCGTCAACAACGCCAACTTCGCCGAGGGCGTGGTCAAGCGCCGCGGCAGCGTGCACCTGCAGACCCAGCACGGCACACCGCTGAAGACGATGGGCGTCGACCAGTCCCCGTACCCGGTGGTCGCGGCGGCCAGCGGCAGCTTCACCAAGCTGCTGGGCCGGGTGGACCGCTGGGACTACAACCTGTCCTCCAACCGCCACTCCACCCAGATGTGGGAGCGCGCCTTCCCCGGCTCCTACGAGCAGCTGGAGTACGGCTATCCGCGCAACGACGTCTACTACACGGCGACCGCCGACGACGTGGCCCGCGTCCGCCGCGAACTGGGCGTCCCCGAGGGCAAGACGGCGGTCCTGTACGCGCCCACCCACCGCGACTACCGGACCGGCTTCGGCTCCGGCGGCCTGGACCTGGAGGCGTTCTGCGAGGCGGCCGGCGAGGACGTCGTCGTCCTGCTGCGCGCCCACTACTTCTACGACCGGGGCGGCCGGAACGGCGGCGGCCGGATCATCGACGTCACCGCGCACCGCTCCTCCGAGGACGTGTGCCTGGCCGCCGACGCGCTGGTCACCGACTACTCGTCGATCATGTTCGACTACGCCAACCTGGACCGGCCGATCGTCGTGTACGCCGACGACTGGGACGTCTACCGCGAGACCCGGGGCGTCTACTTCGACCTGATGGCGGCGCCGCCCGGCCCGGTGGCCCGCACGCCCGAGGAGCTGGCGCGGATCTTCGCCGACGGCTCCTACGCGGGCGCCGGGTCGGCGGCGCTGCGGGCCGCGTTCCGGGAGCGGTTCTGCGAGTTCGACGACGGCCGGGCCGCCGAGCGCGTCGTGCGCCGGGTGCTGCTCGGCGAGCCGCCGGAGGCGATCCCGCCCGTCGTCCCGCTCGCCGAGCGCGTCCCGGCCCCCGCCGCCGCCACCCTGGTAAGGAGCTGACCCGCAGTGCCCCGCTTCAGCATCATCCTCCCCTGCTTCAAGGTGCAGGGCTTCCTGCGCGAGTGCCTCGACTCGGTCCTCGGCCAGTCCTACCGGGACATCGAGGTGATCGCCGTGGACGACTGCTCGCCGGACGGCTGCGGCGCCATCCTCGACGCGTACGCGGCCCGCGACGACCGCCTGCGCGTGCTGCATCTGGAGGAGAACGTCGGCCTCGGCCGCGCCCGCAACGCCGGGATGCCGCACGCCACCGGCGACTACCTCTTCTTCCTGGACAGCGACGACACCCTCACCCCGGGCGCCCTGCGCGCGATGGCCGACCGGCTGGCGGAGACCGGCGACCCGGACGTGCTGGTCTTCGACTACGCCCGCACCTACTGGTGGGGCGGCACCCGCCGCAACGTGCTCGCGCACCTCCTCGCCGAGGCCGGTGAGGGCACGTTCACCGCCGCCGAGTACCCGCAGATCCTCGACCTGCTGATGGTGGTGTGGAACAAGGTCTACCGGCGCGACTTCGTCGAGCGGGAGGGCTTCGCCTTCCCGCCGGGCTACTACGAGGACACGCCGTGGACGTTCCCGGTGATGCTCACCGCCGGGCGGATCGCGACGCTGGACCGGATCTGCCTGAACTACCGGCAGCGCCGCCAGGGCAACATCCTGTCCACCACCAGCCGCAAGCACTTCGACATCCACGAGCAGTACGCGCGCGTGTTCGCGTACGTCGACTCCCGTCCGCAGCTGGCGCGGTGGCGGCCGTACCTGCACGCCAAGATGGGCGAGCACTGCCTGGACATCCTCGCCAAGCCGGACCGGCTGCCGCCCCGCGACAAGGCCGAGTTCTTCCGCCGCACCGCCGAGATGTTCCGCGCGCACAAGCCCGAGGGCGCCCCGGTCCCCAAGGGGCTGCGGGTGCTGGAGGGCGGCTGGGCCGGTTACGTGCTGTGGCGGCAGTCGGGGCGGGCCCGGCGCGAGCTGGGGCGGCGGGCGCAGCGGGCGCGCGCGGCGGCGGGTGCCCGGCTGGGCCGCGCCCGGTCGGCGCTCGGCGCCCGCCGCCCCCTCGATCCGCACCTCGCCGTGTACTCGGCGTTCTCGCACCGGGGCGTGCTCGGCGACCCGGCGGCGGTCTACCACAAGGCCCGGGAGATCGCCCCGCACCTGCGCGGGGTGTGGGTGGTCCGGGACGAGGAGCAGGCGGCTCTGCTCCCGCCCGGCGTCGAGCACGTCGTCCTCGGCACCGCGCGCTACCGGCGGGTGACCGAGCGGGCCACGTTCTTCGTCAACAACGTCAACTGGCCCGGCACGCTGGCCAAGCGGCCCGGCAGCGTCCACATCCACACCCACCAGGGCACCCCGCTGAAGTACATGGGCGCCGACCTGCTGGACAAGCCCGGTGCCCGGCTCGGCGTCGACGTGCCGCAGATGCTGCGCCGCGCCGACCGCTGGGACTACAGCCTGGTCGCCAACCGGCACTCGGAGCGGGTGTGGGAGCGGGCCTACCCCTGCCACTTCACCTCCCTGCGCACCGGCAGCCCCCGCAACGACGTGCTGGTCGGCGCGGACCCGGACGCGGGCCGGGAGGTCCGCGCCCGGCTCGGCGTCCCCGACGGCCACACCGTCGTGCTGTACGCGCCGACCCGGCGGGACTACCGCCGGGGCGGGCTGGTCGAGCGGCTGGACGTGGCCCGCCTCGCACGGGACCTCGGCGAGGGCCACACCCTGGTCGTGCGCCTGCACCCCTCCCTCGCCACCGGCCCGGCGCGCGGCCTGGGCCTGGCGGAGCTGCACCGGCGCGGCATCGTGATCGACGCGACGGACGAGCCGCACGTCGAGGAGGTGATGCTCGCCTCCGACGTCCTGCTCACCGACTACTCCGCCCTGATGTTCGACTACGCCAACCTGGACCGGCCGATCGTCGTGTACGCCGACGACTGGGACGCGTACGCGGCGAGCCGCGGCGCCTACTTCGACATCACCGCCGAGGCGCCGGGCCATGTCGCCCGCACCTACCGGGAGCTGGCGTGGCTGTTCGACTCCGGGGCGTGGCGGGACGAGGAGGCGGCACGGCTGCGGTCCGCCTTCCGGGACCGGTTCTGCGAGTACGACGACGGGCGGGCCGCCGAGCGGGTGGTGCGGACGCTGATGCTGGGCGAGCCGATGACCGGGCCCACGGGGGTCCCCCGGGCCCGCCGGGTGCCCGCCGCCGACCGCGACGCGCTGACCTCGCCGTGAGGCCGCGCACCTGGGTGCTGGTCCTGGCCGCGCTGTTCGCCGTGGTCCAGCTGGCGAACGTCACCGGCCGGGACACCCCCGACACCAAGAACTACCTGGCGTACGCCCTGAGCCTGAGCGGCGAGGGCAAGCGGGAGACCGCCGGGGCCGTCATCGACTACGTCTGCGCGGGCGAGGCGGCGCAGGCACGCCGCGCGCAGAGCGTGCACGTGGTGCACTTCCACCGGCCCGACCCCACCGCGCGCACCGCCTCGGCGTGCCACGCGCGCGAGTGGAAGACGGTGGAGAAGCGGCTGCGGGCCGGGCAGACCGGCGGGCACACCGTGCCGTTCATGCCGGAGCGCTTCATGCGGATCTTCGAGGTGCGGCCCGGCTACCCGGCGTTCCTGGTGCCGTTCGTCACCGCGTTCGGCGTGACGTGGGGGCTGTGGGCGGCGAGCGTGGTCGTCGCGGCGGCGGGCGGTGTCCTCGCCTTCCTGGTGCTGCGCACCCTGTCGGTGCCGGTGCCGCTCGCCCTGACCGGGCAGGCGCTGTACTACGTGCTGCCGTGCGGGACGACCGCGATGCGCCCGATGACCGAGGGGCTGCTGCTGGCGCTGACGCTGGCGGCGCTGTGGGGCTGCGCGCTGGTCCTGCGGGGGCGGCGGGAGCGGGCGGGGCTCGCCCTGGTGGGCGGTGCGCTGGCGGCGCTGTTCGCCGTCAAGCACTCCCAGGCGCTGTTCCTCGGGGTGTGCCTGGCGGCGGCGGGCGCGCTGATCGCCGTACGGCGGTGGCGGCGCGGCCGGCCGCCAGGCCGGGAGGTGCCGGCGCTCGGCGCGATCGGGCTGGCGGCGGCGCTCGGGACGGTGGTGCTGGCGCGGCTGCTGCACTACCCGTCGGAGTCCGACAGCCTCCAGGACCTGCTCACGGATCACTTCGCCCGGCCCGACCGGGCGGACCCCTGGCCGGAGTTCTGGCGGTTGCAGGGCAACTTCTGGCTGGAGTGGCTGCGGCGGCAGGCGTGGCAGCCGCTGTTCGTGGCGGCGCTGGGCGCGGGGGTGTGGGGTGCGCTGCGGCGGCCGGTGTTCGGCGGCTTCCTGGTCGCGGCGGCGGCCACCGGCTTCCTCACCCAGGCCGCGCACCCGGACATCAACATCTGGGGCGAGCGGCTGATCGTCCTGGCGTGGCTGCTGCCGGTGGTGGGGATTCCGCTGCTGCTGGAGCCGGTGGTGCGGGCCCGGGTGCCGGTGCCGGCGCAGGGGCACGCCGACCGGACGGAGCCGGTGGGCTGAGCGGGCCGCGGGGTGCCCGCCACCCCCGGCTCACTCGTTGAGGTGATGTGAGGACAAGCCGTTGACCCGACCGGGAACATACGGCAAATGCCCGAGATGTCCCCTCCCTCCAAAGTCCGGTGAGCGCCGGCGTCCTCGTCCGGCGGACCGTGCGCGGCGCCACGGCGCTGCGCGGCGGCCGCATCTGGCGCCCCACCCCCTACCAGGCCGCCGGCTTCCTGTTCTGGCTGGTGATGACGCTGGCGTACTGGCGGGTGCCGCTGTGCTGCGACGCGGGCCAGCACGCGGCGGTCGTCGAACGCCTCAAGGCCGACCTGCTCCGCCCGCGCCACCCGATGGCCGACCTGCCGGGCGCCGGCAGCGCGTACTACTCGCCGTACGCGGTCGCGCAGGGCGCGTTCGCCCGGCTGACGGGGCTCGACGGGTGGGCGGTGCTGCGGCTCGCCGGGCCGCTGAACCTGCTCGTGCTGCTGACCGGCATCGGCCGTTTCGTGCGGGTGCTGACGCCGCGGCCCTGGGCGCCGGTGCTCGCGCTGGCGGCGATGACGCTGCTGTGGGGCACCGAACGGGCCTGGTGGAGCGGTTACCTCGGGCTGATGTCGATGACGGGCAACCTTGGCTATCCGTCCGCGTTCGCCATCGGGCTCACCTTCTGGGCCTGGGCGCTGACCGGGTCGCGGACGCGCGACGCCGGGCGCCTGCGGTACGTGGGGCCGAGCGGGCTGCCCGGTCTCGCCGGGTACGCGGGGCTCGGCGCGCTGTACGGCGTGATCCTGCTGGTGCACCCGATCACGTCGGTGGCGGCGGTGCTGGGTGCCCTGGCCCTCGTCGCCGGGTGGCAGCGCGGGTGGCGGGGCGCGGTCGCCGGACGCTGGGCGCTGGCGGCGGGGGCGGCCCTGGCGGTCGCGGTGTCCTGGCCGTACTTCGACGTGCTGGCCCTGGCCGGGGACGACAGCGTCGACGCCATGCACCGCACGCTCTACCTGAACCTGCCCGGGCAGTTCTGGCTGGCGCTGCTCGGGCTGCCGGCGCTGTGGCTGCGCGGGCGGCGCTCCTTCCGGGACCCGCTCGTACTGATGTTCGCCCTGGAGTGCGCGGTGGTGGCGTACGGCTGGTTCAGCGGCCACTACACCTACGGCAGGATCCTCGGGCTCACGCTGGTGCCCTTGCAGTTCGCCCTGGCCGTGGAGCTGGCGGCGCCCCGGCCGTGGGGCCGCCGCCGGCGCCTGCTGGGCTGGGCGGCGACCGCGGGGGCCTGCGCCGGGTTCCTCACGGTGCAGGCGGGCGCGGTGGTGCCGTCCGCCCTCGACCCGGTCGGCTTCGCGCAGCCGCCGCGCTGGCCGTCGTACGACTGGGCGGCACGGCACATCCGGCCCGGCGAGGTCGTGATCACCGACGGCTACTACGCCGTCCACGCCATCGCCGGGTACGGACCGAACCTCGCCGCGCCCGCCTGGCCGGACCCGTCCCTGGACGAACGGGAGCGCCTGCGACGGGCCGCCGACGTCCGCGCCTATCTCGCCCGCGACTCCACCCCCGCCGAGCGCGCCGCCGTCGTCCGCCGCTACCGCGTGCGCTGGCTGCTGCTGACGCGCTGGCATCCGGTGCCGGAGGAGGCGGTGGTGGTGGCGTGGAGCAGGCGGACGGGGGAAGTGCTGGCGCGGGTCGGGGGGTAGAAAGGCAGGTCGTCATGTCCACGTCCCCCCGCCCTCAGAGCGCCGTCACCGTCGTCGTCATCGGGTACGACGACGCGGGCCATGTGGCGGACGCCGTGCGGTCGGCGCTGGCGCAGGGCCCGGCCGTCCGTGAGGTCATCGCCGTCGACGACTGCTCGACGGACGGCAGCGCGGAGCTGCTCACCCGGCTCGCGGCGACGGAACCCCGGCTCCGGGTGATCCGGCGCCCGGTCAACAGCGGGGGCTGCGGCACCCCGCGCAACACGGGGATGGACGCGGTGGCGTCCCCGTACGTGATGTTCCTGGACAGCGACGACGTGCTCGCGCCCGGTGCGGTGGAGGCGCTGCTGGCGGCGGCGTGCGCGGAGGGCGCGCAGGTCGCGAGCGGGCTGTGCGTGCGCCGTGAGCTGCCTTCGGGGCGCGAGGTGCCCTGGCAGGCGCCGCTCTACGCGGCGCGGGCCGTCGTCGAGCGCCCCGCGCTGTGCCCGCGCCTGGTCCGCGACACGCTGTGCGTCAACAAGCTCTACGCCATGGGCTTCCTGCGCGCGCACGGCATCCGGTTCCCCGAGGGCCGCTTCCCGTACGAGGACGTCGTCTTCACCGCGCGCGTGCTGGCCGCCTCGCCGCGCATCGTGCTCGTCCCGGACCGGGTGTACGTCTGGCACGTCCGCCGGTCCGCCGAGCGGCTGTCGATCTCCCTGGACCGGGCCGGCGTCGACAACTGGCGGGCACGCACGCGGGCGTGCCGGACGGCCCACGCGATCCTGCTGGCCGCCGGGGAGAAGGAGCTCGCGCGGGCGACGCGCGGCAAGTTCCTCGACCACGAGCTGCGGATGTACGTGCGCGAACTGGGGTTGCACGACGCGCAGTACCAGCGCGCGTGGTGGGAGCACACGCGGGCGTACCTCGCCGAGTACGACGCGGCCGACTGGGAACGCGCCCCGGCCTCACCGGGGCGCCTCGTCGGATGGGTCGTCCTGGCCTCCCCCGAGCCGCGCGACCTGCCCCGCCTGCGGGAGCTGGCGTCCCGTCCGGCCCGGCTGCCGCCCCCGTACGCCCGCGCCCCCGACGGCACGCCCGTCTGGTCGGCCGACCTGCCCGAGGTCGCCCTGGAGCCGTTGCTGACCCGCCCGGTCGGGTCCCTGCCGCTCGCCGTCGACGCGGAACTGCGCCTCCACGCACGCGGCGCTCGCGGGGGGCTGCCGCCTCGGCTGCGGCTGCGGCTGCGGCTGCATGATCTGTACGGCCGTCTGGCCGAGGCCGGCGGTCCGGAGGCGGTGGAGGTGGCGTGGCGGCGCCGGGAGGACGGGCGGCCGGGTCCGTGCCGGACGGTGGCCTTCAGACCGGCGCCGGAGAGGACCGGGGGAGCCGAGGGGGCCGGGGAGTCCGTCTGGTCGGCCGAGACGGACGTGGACCTCACGGCGCTGGCGGCGCCGGGAGCGGGCACCTGGGACCTGTTCCTGCGGCTGCGTTTCCGCGACGGCGCGCACCGCGAGGTCACGGCGCACGCGCTCACGGGCGCCGGCCTGCTGCGCCGCCGCGCCCTGCCGAGCGTCCGGCACGGCGTGCTGCTCGTCCAGCCGTACGCCACGCACTCCGGCGCGCTGGCCCTGCGGGTGGCGCCCGGGGTGCGTGGGGCCGTGGCCGTGGCACGCCGCAGGCTCCGGCGCCTGCTGCGCCGAAGCCGACCGGCGTAATGGGAATTTTTCATCTCATAGGCCACGGGGTACCCCTCTGCCCATGGAGATCAAGATCGGCTACAAGCTGGCGGCGGAGGCTTTCGGGCCCACCGAACTGATCAGGCAGGCCGTCGCGGCGGAGGAAGCGGGCTTCGACTTCGTCGAGATCAGCGACCACTTCCACCCCTGGCTCGACAATCAAGGGCACTCGCCCTTCGCCTGGTCGGTGCTCGGCGGCATCGCGGCGAAGACCAGCCGGGTGCAACTGGCCACCGGGGTGACCTGCCCGACCGTGCGCTACCACCCCGCGATCATCGCGCAGGCCGCCGCGACCCTGGCCCTGATGTCGGACGGCCGCTTCGTGCTCGGCATCGGTTCGGGCGAGAGGCTCAACGAGCACGTCGTCGGCAAGGGCTTCCCCGACTCCGTCCACACGCGCCACGAGATGCTCCGCGAGGCACTGGAGATCATCCGCCTGCTGTGGCGCGGCGGCTACCGCTCGTACGAGGGCAGGCACCTGCGCCTGGAGGACGCCCGCGTCTTCGACCTGCCCGACGAGCCGCCGCTCATCGCCGTCGCCGCCGGCGGCCCGGTGGCCGCCCGGCTGGCCGCCGAGCTCGGGGACGGCCTCTTCGCCACCGAGCCCAAGCCGGAGATCGTGAGCCGCTACCGCGAAGCGGGCGGCGGCGGGCCCCTCTACGCCGAGGTCCCGATGGCCTGGGCGCCCGACGAGCACACCGCGGCCCGCGCCGCCCTGGAGATGAACCGGTGGGCCGTGACGGGGTGGAAGGTGATGAGCGAGCTGCCCAACCCCGTCAACTTCGACGCCGCCACCACGACCGTCCGCGAGGAGGACATCCTCGGCCAGTTCGCCTGCGGCACCGACCCGGAGCGCTACGTCCAGGTGACGCAGCAGTTCGTCGACGCCGGTTTCGACCACCTGGTCATGCAGAACGCGGGCCCCGACCCGGACGGGTTCCTCGACTTCTACCGGCGGGAACTCGACACCAGGCTGCGCGCCCTGCGGCCGCAGGGCGCCTCTTCCTGACGGAGGCACCACTTCCTGACGGAGGCACCACTTCCCGGCGGGGCCGCCTCTTCCCGGGCGAGGCCCTGCCGGGACCGGCGGCTCTGCCGGACCGGCGGGGCCCGTCCGCTCCGCCCGGCCGGGCGCCGGGTACCCGGTTATTCGCTGCCCGGCCGTCTCACAACGCCTTGAGCGCCCCCGTCGTCGCCCGCGCCAGCATCGCCAGGTAGCCCTTGGGCAGCTTCCGGGTGCGGATCACCACCGAGCGCCAGTAGAGCGGGCCCGAGATCAGGTCGAGGGCCAGCTCCTCGTCGAAGCCGGAGCGGATCTCGCCGCGCTGCTCCGCCGCCACCAGGATCTGGCTGGCGACGCCCTCCTGCCCTTCGCGCAACGCCTTCTGCACGGCTTCGGCGATCTCCGGGTTGCGGGCGGCCTCCGCCTGGAGGTCGGGGATGATCTGCGAGGCCACGGGGTGGCGCAGAGCGCGGGAAGTCACCTCGTACAGCAGCCGCAGGTCCATCTCCAGGGAGCCGGTGTCCGGGGCCGGCAGGCCCTGCACGGCGAGCGCCGAGACGATGTCGAGCACCAGATGCAGCTTGGAGCGCCAGCGCCGGTACACCGCCGTCTTGCCGACACCCGCCCGGCGCGCGATCCCCTCGATGGACATGCGCGCGTAGCCGACGGCCGCGAGCTCCTCGAAGACGGCGGCCCGGATGGCTTCCGTCACGTCCTCACGGAGCACGGCCGCCCCCGCGGGGGCCCGGCGGCGCGGGCGCGGCTGGGGCTCGTCGGCGTTGGTCGTCATGCCGACCAGCATAGAGCGTCGCGACGATACGGCCCCGTCGCGACGCAGGGGGGGGGCGGACGGGGGCGTCACGACGAGACGGTCGCGTCCCGTCGCGGGGGTGGGCAGACGAGCACGTCACGACGGAACGGTTGCGTTCCGACGTCTTCACGACCTACGCTCACGTTGCGACGATACGGTGCCGTCCCGACGTAAGTGAACGCGAGGCACCGCCCGGGAAAACGCCGTTCGCCGCTTCCGCCGACCCCTCCCCGAACGAAAGCAGCGGATGTGAGCCAGGTCCTCCACACACCGCCCCCGACCACGGCACCGCCTGCCGAAGACCTCGCGGCGCTCGCCGCCCGCCACGGCCTCTCGGTCAGCGGCGCCCGCCCCTCCCTGCCGCAGTACGTCCGGCAGCTGTGGGCGCGCCGCCACTTCATCACCGCGTTCGCCACCGCCAAGCTCACCGCGCAGTACAGCCAGGCGAAGCTGGGCCAGGTCTGGCAGGTGATGACGCCCCTGCTGAACGCGGCGGTGTACTACTTCATCTTCGGCGTGCTGCTGCAGACCAAGCAGGGTGTTCCGGACTTCGTGCCGTTCCTCGTCACGGGCGTGTTCCTCTGGACGTTCACGCAGAGCTCGGTGATGGCCGGAACCCGCGCGATCTCCGGCAATCTCGGACTGGTCCGCGCCCTGCACTTCCCGCGGGCCTCGCTGCCGCTGTCCTTCTGTCTCCAGCAGCTCCAGCAGCTGCTGTTCTCCATGGCCGCCCTGGTCGTGATCCTGCTCGCGTTCGGCGTGCCGCCCGCCCCTTCCTGGCTGCTGGCGGTCCCGGCCCTGTTCCTGCAGTTCGTGTTCAACGCGGGCCTGTCGATGGCCGTGGCCCGGCTGGGCGCCAAGACTCCCGACATCGCCCAGCTGATGCCGTTCGTGCTGCGCACCTGGATGTACGCGTCCGGCGTGATGTGGAGCATCGACCACATGACCAGCGGCCAGAGCGGTCTGCCGTCCTGGGTCGGCCCCCTCCTCCAGCTCAACCCCGCCGCCGTCTACATCGACCTGATGCGCTTCGCCCTGATCGACACGTTCCAGGCGAGCCAGCTGCCGCCGCACGTGTGGGCGCTCGCGACGGGCTGGGCGCTGCTGGCCGGCGCCGGCGGCTTCGTCTACTTCTGGAAGGCCGAGGAGAGGTACGGCCGTGGCTGACCGGATCCCCACCGTCGTCGCCGACGGCGTCGACATCGTCTACCGCGTCAACGGGGCAGCCGTCGGCCGCGGCTCGGCCACCGCCGCCCTCAACCGCATCCTGCGCCGCAAGCAGGCCGAGAAGGCGGCGGGCACGCGCCGGGTGCACGCGGTGAAGAACGTGTCCTTCGTCGCGTACCGGGGCGAGGCGATCGGCCTGATCGGCACCAACGGCTCCGGCAAGTCGACCCTGCTGAAGGCGGTCGCGGGCCTGCTGCCGGTGGAGAACGGCCGCATCTACACCGACGGCCAGCCCTCCCTGCTCGGCGTGAACGCCGCGCTGATGAACGACCTGACCGGCGAGCGCAACGTCCACCTCGGCGGGCTGGCGATGGGCATGTCCCGCGAGCAGATCAAGGAGCGCTACCAGGAGATCGTCGACTTCTCCGGCATCAACGACAAGGGCGACTTCATCACCCTGCCGATGCGGACGTACTCCTCCGGCATGGCGGCCCGGCTCCGCTTCTCCATCGCCGCCGCCAAGGACCACGACGTGCTGCTCGTCGACGAGGCGCTGGCCACCGGTGACCGCTCCTTCCAGAGACGTTCCGAGGAGCGCATCCGGGAGCTGCGCGAGCGGGCGGGCACGGTGTTCCTGGTCAGCCACAGCAACAAGTCGATCCGCGACACCTGCGACCGGGTGCTGTGGCTGGAGCGCGGCGAGCTGCGCAGGGACGGGCCGACGGAGGAGGTGCTCGAGGAGTACGAGGCGTTCACGGGCGGCCCGGACAGGACCGCCTCCAGGCCGAAGTCCTGAGCGCACTCCCGGGCACGGCCCTCCACGGCGGCGCCCCTCCACGACCACCCTGACGGTCCTCCACGGCCGCCCTGACGGGGGTCCTCCACAACCGCCCTGACGGGGGTCCTCCACAACCGCCCTGACGGAGGTCCCTCCGCGACCGCCTTGACGACCCTCCACAACCGCCCTGACAGCCCTCCACGGCGACGGGGCTCCCTTCCCTCCCGAGGCGCAACAACATCCCCCGTTTTCACCCCATAGATGCCACTATGACCGAATGAGGTGCGCGCCCGGAGCGCCGACGGTGATGCAGGCGATGCAGGTGATGCAGGCGATACAGGCGAAGGAGCCCCCCGATGCCCGAGACTCCCGTAACCGCCCCCGTCCCCTCTTCCGTTCCCGCCCCCGCTCTGAGTCTCGTCGTCCACGGTCCGAACCTCCAGGACCACCTGACCGGACTCCTCGACTCGCTGGCCGCACACCCCCTGCCGGACACCGAGGTGATCGTGGCGGCGGTGGGAGACTGGGCCCGGGAGACGGCCGAACGTCACAACCCCGCCTTCCAGGTGCTGTCGCTGCCGGAGGGGACGGGCGACGCCGCGGCCCGGACGGCGGGGGCCGCGCGGGCGACGGGCCGCTGGCTGCACTTCGTGCACGCCAAGGACGGGCTGCCCGCCGGGGCCCCGCACCTGGTCGCCGAACGTGCCGCCGGGCTCCCCGACGCCGTCGACGTCCTGCTGCTGGACCACGTCCGCAGCACCTGGCAGACCTCCGCCCTGCCCTCCCGGGACGGCCCCCTGCTGGCCCGCGCGGGCCGCACCGGCACCACCCTCGACGACCAGCCGCGCCTGCTGCGCCTGGCCCCGCTCCTGGGCACCCGCGTCCTGCGCGCGGACTTCTGGCGCCGGCACGAGGAACGGCTCACCACCGACGACGAGCCGTTCGCGGCGTACGCGGCCCTCCTGCTGGCCGGCCGACTGGCCTGTCTGCCCCACCCCGCCTACGAGGACCGCCTGCTGCGCCCCGAGAGTCTCCCGCCCCTCACTCCCCGGCAGCGCTACGCGCTCGTCGACCGCTACGAGAGCCTGCTCGACCTCACCCGGGACCGCCCGGCCGTCCACGCCGTCCTCTACGACGTCATGGTCCGCGACTGCCTGCGCACCTTCGTCCGCGCCGGGATGTCCCAGGAGACGGCACGGGAGTTCTTCCACCGCGCCTCCATAGCGGCCCGGCGCCATCACCCCGACGGCCACCAACGCCCCGCCGGCCTCGAAGGGGTCCGCCGGGCGCTGCTGGAGGAGGACGCGTACACCGGCTACCGGGCCCTCCAGGCCGCCAACCGCGTCCGCCGCGCGGTGCGGACCACCGTGCGGACGCGCAGGCGGCAGGCCGGCGTCCGGTTCCGCGACCTGGAGTACCACCGGGCGCTCGGCCGCCCGCTCGACCCCCGCCTGGCGGTGTTCTCCGCCTACTGGAACCGGGGCGTGGCCTGCAACCCGGCCGCGATCGCCGCCAAACTGGCCGAACTCGCCCCCTGGATCCACCCGGTGTGGGTGGTGAGCGCCGGCAACGCGGCGCTGCTGCCGCCCGGCACGGACCACGTCGTCCCCGGCACCGCCCGCTACTGGGACGTGCTGGCGCGGGCGACGTACCTCGTCAACAACGTCAACTTCCCGAACGCGGTGGTCAAACGCCCCGGCGCGGTCCACCTCCAGACCCACCACGGCACGCCTCTGAAGCGCATGGGCCTGGACCAGATGCCGTACCCGGCCGCCGCCCGCGGCCTGGACTTCCGCGCCCTGCTGGAGCGGGTCGACAAGTGGGACTACAGCGTCTCCGCCAACAGCCACACCACCCGCATGTGGCAGCGGGCCTACCCCGCCCGCTACGTCTCCCTCGACCACGGCTATCCGCGCAACGACGTCTTCTACACGGCGGGCGCCGCCGAGGTCCGCGCGGTCCGCGAGCGCCTCGGCATCCCGCCGGGCCGCCGGGCCGTCCTGTACGCGCCCACCCACCGCGACTACGAAGCCGGGTGGACCCCGCGCCTGGACCTCGCCGCACTCGCCGACCACCTCGGCGAAGAAACGATTCTCCTGGTGCGCGCCCACTACTTCTACGGCGGCACGCCCTCCCCCCTGACCGGCCTGCGCCGCACGGGCCGGATCGTGGACGTCTCCTCCTACGACCCGGTCGAGGAGCTCTGCCTGGCCGCCGACGCCCTGGTCACGGACTACTCGTCGATCATGTTCGACTACGCCAACCTGGACCGGCCGATCGTCGTGTACGCCGACGACTGGGAGACGTACCGCACCACCCGCGGCGTCTACTTCGACCTCATGGCCGACGCCCCGGGGCCGGTCGCCCGCACCCAGGAGGACCTGGCGGAGATCCTCACCACGGACGCCTGGCGCGACGAGGCCGCGGCCAAGGCGCGGGCCGCCTTCCGCCGCCGGTTCTGCGAGTACGACGACGGGCGCGCCGCCGAACGCGTCGTGCGCCGCGTCTTCCTCGGCCAGGACGAGGAGACGCTGCCGCCGGTGCTCCCCCTGGAGGAGCGCACCCCGGCGCCGCGCCCCGAGGAGGTCTCGTGAACCCCGGCACCTCTCCGGCGGCCCCCGGCCCGGCGGCCCCCGACGTCACCGTCACCGTCATCGTCTACAACGACGCCGAGCGGCTGCCCCGCGCCGTGGAGTCCGTCCGCCGCCAGACCCACGCGAACCTGGAGATCGTCGTCAGCGACGACCACTCCACGGACGCGACGCCGCGGGTGGCGCGGGACCTGGCCGCCCGCGACCCCCGGATCCGGTACCTGCGCCTGGCGGAGAACAGCGGCGGGTGCAGCGCCCCCCGCAACCGCGCCGTGGAGATCGCGCGGGCGCCGTACCTGATGTTCCTGGACAGCGACGACGAGCTGCCCGAGCGCGCGGTCGAGGTACTGCTCGCCGCCCACCGCGAACGGGAGATCGACTTCGCGATGGGCGCGGTGCAGCGTGTCCGGACGGACACCGGGCGCCGCTCGACGTGGATGCCGCACCTGGTGGCCGAGCGCCGCACCCTGGAGGGCATCGAGGCCGACCCGCGCCTGTTCTTCGAGCACCTGTCGACCGGCAAGATGTACGCCCGCGCCTTCCTCGACCGGCACCGCCTGCGCTTCCCCGAGGGCATCCACTACGAGGACCAGCTCTTCTCCGCACAGGCGTACTGCCTGGCGAAGGCGTTCACCATCGTCCCCGAGCCGGTCTACCGCTGGTACGTGACCCCGTACGCCGCCTCCGGCGCGGCCTCCATCTCCAACCAGCGGCACAAGATCGCCAACGTCCGCGACCGGATCCACGTGCAGCGGCTCATCGACGCCTTCCTGGCCGAGAGCGGGCACGAGTCGCTGCGCGAGGACAAGGACTACAAGTTCCTCAAGCACGACTTCCGGATGTACGCCGGTGACCTGCCACTGCGCGACGAGGCGTGGCTGGCGTCCTTCGCGGACACGGTGAACCCCTACCTCGACACGCTGTCCGAGGGGGCGTACGCCCGGCTGCCGCGCGCCGAGCGGGTCGTGGTGGAGCTGGTCCGCGACCGCCGCCTGGCCGACGCGCGGACGGCCGCCCGCGGCCTGGGCCACGACGTCGCGCCCCCGCGGGTGACGACGGGCGCGGACGGCCGGACGTACTGGGGCGACCACGTCCCCGAAACCGAGCGGGCCCGCCGCGAACTGGACGTCACCGACCTGGAGCCGGACACCCGCC
Source organism: Streptomyces sp. NPDC006134 (assembly GCF_040628835.1). NCBI lineage: Bacteria > Bacillati > Actinomycetota > Actinomycetes > Kitasatosporales > Streptomycetaceae > Streptomyces > Streptomyces sp. NPDC006134. The sequence goes on from NZ_JBEXTV010000013.1 coordinate 123,812, forward strand.
CGTTCTTCGCCGCCTGGTTCCGGCACGAGATCACGGAGCTCACCCGGGGGCCCGGCGCCTCGCTCGACCTGACCGTCCGCACCTACGACCCCGGGCTGTGCCTCCCCGTCGGCCCCCAGCGCGCGACCCTGCTCCTGACGCCCGGCCGGCACCGGCTGGCGGCCGGCTTCCGGCTGTCCCCGGTCCGCCCCGGCGTCTTCGAGGGCCGGGTCCGCCTGGACCTGGCGGCGGCCCGGCTCCCCCTGCACGGGTTCGGCGGCGTACGCCATCCCGTGCTCCGCCTGCGCCACCAGGGCCAAAGCCACACGGGCATCCTGCTGGCGCCGCCCGCCTTCCCGTCGTTCACCACCCGCGTGGCCCAGCGCTCCGGCGCCGCCCCGCACCGGGTCACCGTCGAGCCGGAGGGACACGCCCCGGGCCGGCTCCAGGTGCGGTGGCAGCCGACGGGGACGGCGGCGCGGATCCTGCGGCCGGCGGTACGGCACCTCGCGCGGCCGCGGGTGAGGCGGGTGGTCCGGCTGGTGCGCAGCGTGCTGCGCTGACCCCTCGGCGCCGCCCCCGCCGAAGTCCCGGCGCCGCCCGCCCCGCCGGAGTCGCTGCGCCGCGCACCCTCACCCGGCGCCGACGACCTCGTACAGCACCTGCCCGCCCGGCCCCCGGGCCACCTCCCGCAGTCCGGGCGCCGCCCGCAGCGCCGTCCCACGGTCCACCACCCACCGCACGCCGTACTCCCGCGCGATCTCCCGCCGCTCGCCGGCCGGCGTGCCCGCCGCGAAGTACCGCCGCACCGCCGCCGCCCGCCGCTCCTCGTCCGGCAGGAAGAAGTCGGGGTAGCCGGGGGCCACGGTGTACGCCCCGTAGGCGGGGATCTGCCGGGACGGGAAGGTGCGGGCCATGACGACGTCCCCGTAGCGCACCCACGGCGTGATCCAGTGGTACCCCGCCCACGGCTGCCGGTACTTGGCCGCGACCGCTCCCGGCAGCGCGTCCCGCGCGACGACGTACCCGAGCGTGCCCGCCTGCGCCCACGCGCCGACGGCCAGCGCCCCGGCGAGCAGGCACGCCCACCCGGCCCGCACCGCGCGCCGGCCGGCCTCCACCGCCTCCAGCGCGGCGGCGAGCTGCGCCGGGATCAGCGCGGCGGGCAGCGCGCGCCCCCAGGAGTGGTGGCTGCTCAGCCCGCCCGCCGCGAACACCAGCAGGCCGAGGGCGAAGAACGGCACGAGCGGGTCGCGCCGGTCCCGCCGCCACCGCGGGACGAGGGCGGCCACCCCGAGCAGCACCAGCCCGAACCGGCCGGGCAGGCCGGAGTACAGCGGCCGGTGCACCGCCTCCAGCCCGTCCCCGGCCCCGGACAGCGCGAAGAAGTCGTAGTACGGCCACAGCCACAGGACCGCCCCGCCCGTCAGCAGTCCGGCGCCGATCCTCACTCCCACCGCCCGCGAGGGCCGCGCGGCGAGTACGGCGGCGAGGGCGCCCAGCGAGGCGACGATCCCGGAGAACTGGTGGCACAGCAGGATCACCGCCCACAGCACCCCGAGCCCGGGCCACGTCCCCCACCCGGCCCGCTCGCCGTCGCGCAGGGCCCGCGCGAGCCAGGCCCAGAGGTGGAAGGCGAGCCCGAGGGCGAGCACGCTCGGGTACGCCACGGTCAGCGCCAGCGAGTGCAGCCCCAGGAAGCCGCTCCAGGCGAACGGGGCCGTGCCCCAGAGCAGCAGCAGGCTCAGCAGAGCGAGCGCGGGGGCGGCCCGGTGGGCGCTGAGGGTGCGCGTGTACCGCCACACGCCCGTCACCAGCAGCCCGAGCCCGGCCAGCGCGCCGAGGCGCAGCACGACGAAGACCGACCAGCCGCTCATCCGGGCCACGACGCCGAGCAGCAGCGTCCAGGGCGAGTAGTAGGGGCTCGGCGTGTCCGCGTCGACCAGCGGGTTGCCGGGATCGCGGAGGCTGTGCCGCAGCCGTTCCACGGTCGCCGCGTGCATGCCGAGGTCACCCGCCCACGGCAGCCGCGCGATCACCAAGAGCAGCAGAAGCAGCAGGAGCAGCAGGAGGCAGAAGACGAGCGCGGCGGCCGCCCGGGGAAGGGCCGCCGCGCGCGGCAGCGTGGTGCGCGTCGCGCCGGAACGCCCCATCACGCGGTCACTTTATCCGCCATATCGGGATAACGCCGGATATGCCAGGACAGCTCCGATCCGTGGCCGCGACGGCAGGGCGCCCCGGGCCGCGATGGCCCGGGGCGCCCTCAGCCCCGTACGAGTCGGCATGTACGAGTCGGCACGTACGAATCAGTGCGTACGAATCAGTGCATGCGAATCGATGCGTACGTACGAGTCGGTACGGCGTTACGAATGCGTTCGCAGCAGCGTCCGCATGGTCCGCATCGCCACCGACAGGTTGGCGAGGTCGAACGTGTCGGAGCTCTGGATCTCCTCCAGGGTGGCGCGGGCCCGGCTGAGGATCGCCGCGTTCTTCTGCTCCCACACCTTGAAGCGCTGCTCGGGCGTCGAGCCGCCGTTGCCCACCGCCAGGACGTCGGCCGTGAGCGCCGCGTGGGCCGCGTACAGGTCCTCGCGGATCGCCGCGCGGGCCATGGACTGCCAGCGGTCGGCGCGGGGCAGGGCGCTGATGCGGTCCATCATCTGGGTGATGGTCAGCCGGTCGGCGAGGTCGTAGTAGACCTCGGCGACGTCCAGCGGTTCCTTGCCCATGCGGTCGGCCACCGAGACGATGTCGAGCGTCGGGAAGGCGGAGGAGAACCCGGCCACGCGGGTGGCCAGCTCGTCCGGGACGCCGGCGCCGGTCAGCTCGTCGTAGATGTGCTGGTACCACTCCAGGTCCGCGCCGCGCAGCAGCTTCGGCAGCTCCTGCCAGACCTGCTCGACGCGGTCGGCGAAGAAGTCGACCGTCTCGGCGAGCTGGAGCGGCTGCGGCCGGTTGTTGAGCAGCCAGCGCGTGCCGCGCTCGACCAGGCGGCGCGAGTGCAGCCGGATCCGGGTCTGGACCTCCGCCTCGACCTTGTTGTCCAGGCTCTCCACCGCGTCCCACACCGGGTAGGCGCGGAAGATCGCGCGGGCCGCGGTCTGCGCCCGGACGATCTCCTCCAGGGACGCGCCGGTCTCCTCCCGCAGCCGGTGCAGGTACGTCGTACCGCCCGTGTTGACCGTGTCGTTGACCAGCACGGTCGTGGTGATCTCGCGGCGCAGCGGGTGGGTGTCGATCCGGTCGCCGAACCGCTCGCGCAGCGGGGCCGGGAAGTAGGCGTGCAGCAGGCCCTTCAGGTACGGGTCGTCGGGCAGCGAGGTGTGCAGCAGCTCCTCGGCGACCGTGATCTTCGTGTAGGCCAGCAGGACGGCCGTCTCCGGGCCGGTCAGGCCCTGTCCGGAGCTGAGCCGCTCGCGGATCTGGCGGTCCGTGGGCAGGAACTCCAGGGCCCGGTCCAGGTGGCCCTCGCGCACCAGGTGCCGCATGAAGCGCTGCTGGGCGTGGAGCATGTCCTTGGACTGGGCGAGCGCGTTGGCGATCGCCGTGTTCTGCGCGTAGTTGTTGCGCAGCACCAGCCGGCCGACCTCGTCGGTCATCTCGGCGAGCAGCTTGTTGCGCTGCTTGACGGTCATGTCGCCGTCGGCCACGAGCCCGTTGAGCAGGATCTTGATGTTCACCTCGTGGTCGGAGGTGTCCACGCCCGCGCTGTTGTCGATGGCGTCGGTGTTGACCCGGCCGCCGTGCATCGCGAACTCGATCCGGCCGAGCTGGGTCAGGCCCAGGTTGCCGCCCTCGCCGACGACCTTGACCCGCAGGTCGGCGCCGTCGACGCGGATGGCGTCGTTGGCCTTGTCGCCGACGTCGCCGTGGGACTCGGCGGACGCCTTGACGTACGTGCCGATGCCGCCGTTCCACAGCAGGTCCACCGGCGCCCTGAGGATCGCCTTCATCAGGTCGGCCGGGGTCATCTTGGAGACCTTCTCCTCGATGCCCAGGGCCTCGCGGATGTGCGCGTTGACCGGGATCGCCTTGGCCGTACGGGGGAAGATCCCGCCGCCCGCCGACAGCAGCTCGGTGTTGTAGTCCGCCCAGGAGGAGCGGGGCAGCTCGAACAGGCGGCGGCGCTCGGCGTAGGAGACGGCCGCGTCCGGGGCCGGGTCGATGAAGATGTGCCGGTGGTCGAAGGCGGCGACCAGGCGGATGTGCTCGGACAGCAGCATGCCGTTGCCGAACACGTCACCGGACATGTCGCCGATGCCGACGACCGTGAAGTCCTGGCTCTGGGTGTCCACGCCCAGCTCGCGGAAGTGCCGCTTGACGGACTCCCAGGCACCGCGGGCGGTGATGCCCATGCCCTTGTGGTCGTAGCCGGCGGAGCCGCCGGAGGCGAAGGCGTCGCCCAGCCAGAAGTCGTACTTCCCGGCGACCTCGTTGGCGATGTCCGAGAACGTCGCGGTGCCCTTGTCGGCGGCGACGACGAGGTAGGTGTCGTCCTCGTCGTGGCGGACGACGTCCTTCGGGGGCACGACCTCGCCGGCGACCATGTTGTCGGTGATGTCGAGCAGCGCCGAGATGAACGTCTTGTAGCTGGCGATGCCCTCCGCCATCCAGGCGTCGCGGTCCACGGACGGGTCCGGGAGCTGCTTGGCGACGAAGCCGCCCTTGGCGCCGACCGGCACGATGACGGTGTTCTTCACCATCTGCGCCTTGACCAGGCCGAGGATCTCGGTGCGGAAGTCCTCGCGCCGGTCGGACCAGCGCAGGCCGCCGCGCGCGACCTTGCCGAAGCGCAGGTGCACGCCCTCCACGCGCGGCGAGTACACCCAGATCTCGAACGCCGGGCGGGGCGCCGGCAGGTCGGGGATGGCCTGCGGGTCGAACTTCATGGAGACGTAGTCGTGCGGCCGGCCGGGCGCCGCCTCCTGGAAGAAGTTGGTGCGCAGCGTCGCCTTGATGACCGTGAGGAAGGACCGCAGGATGCGGTCCTCGTCCAGGCTCGCCACCTGGTCGAGGGCGGCGTCCAGCTCCTCCAGCAGGGCGTCGACGATCTCCCGTCCGGCGCGCTGCCGCTCCGGCGACATCCGCGCCTCGAACAGGGAGACGAGCAGCCGGGTGGTGTGGACGTTGTTGCGGAGGGTGTCCTCCATGTAGTCCTGGCTGAAGGTGGAACCGGCCTGGCGCAGGTACTTGGCGTAGGCGCGCAGCACCATCGCCTGGCGCCAGGTCAGCCCGGCGCTCAGGACGAGGGCGTTGAAGCCGTCGTTCTCCGCCTTGCCGGTCCAGGTGGCGGCGAAGGCGTCCTGGAACCGCTCGCGGGCGTCGTCGCCGAGGTAGTCGCCGTTGCCGGTGACCGCCTTGGGCATGCGCAGGCCGAAGTCGTAGATCCACGCCGTCGTGCGGTCCGCGCAGCGCAGCTCGTAGGGCCGCTCGTCGGTGACCTCCACGCCGAGCCGGCTGAGCACCGGCAGCACGGCGGACAGGGAGACCGAACCGCCCTTCTGGTAGATCTTGAAGCGGCGTTCCTCGGGCGCGGCGCCCACCGGCTCGTACAGGCTGAGCGCGAACGTCCGGTCCTCGTCGAGCTGCTCCAGGTGGGCGAGGTCGGCGACCGCGGCGCGCGGGCTGTGGTCGGCCTTGTAGCCCTCGGGGAAGGCGTTGCCGTACCGGCGCGACAGCTCGGCGGCGCGCTCCTCGCCGAACTCGGCGTTCAGCGCCTCGGCGAACCCGTCGGCCCAGGAGCGGGCGGCCTCGACGAGGCGGGCCTCGATGCGCTCCTTGTCGGCGTCGGACAGCTCGGGCAGCTCGGTGCCCTGCGGAACGCGGACGACGAAGTGCAGCCGGGACAGGATCGACTCGGTGTTCCAGGCGGTGAAGTCGACGCTGGTGCCGCCGAGCTCCTCCTTCAGGATGTCGATGATCCGCAGCCGCACGCCGGTGGTGTAGCGGTCGCGGGGCAGGTAGACGAGGGCGGAGTAGTAGCGGCCGTACTCGTCCTGGCGCAGGTAGAGCCGCAGCCGGCGGCGCTCCTGGAGGTACAGCACGGAGGTGACGATGGCCTGGAGCTCGTCGGCCGGGGTCTGGAACAGCTCGTCGCGCGGGTAGGTCTCCAGGATCTGGAGCAGGTCCCGCCCGTCGTGGCTGTTGGGCGAGAAACCGGCCCGGTCCAGCACCTCCTGCACCTTGCGCCGGATGACGGGCACGCGGCGGACGGACTCGGTGTAGGCGGCGGAGGAGAACAGGCCGAGGAAGCGCCGCTCGCCGACGACGTTGCCGTTCTCGTCGAACTTCTTGACGCCGACGTAGTCCAGGTACGACGGCCGGTGCACGGTCGCGCGGCTGTTGGCCTTGGTCAGCACCAGCAGCCGGTGCTCGCGGGCCTTGGCGCGGGCGTCGGCGGAGAGCCGTTCGAAGGAGGAGCTGACCGGGTGGTCGTCCTCACCGGCGTGGTGGGGGTCGGCGCGCAGGATGCCGAGGCCGGTGCCGGGGACGGCGGCGAGGGAGTCGTCGTCGCGCAGCTGGTACTCCCGGTATCCCAGGAACGTGAAGTGATCGTCCGCCAGCCAGTCCAGCAGCTCGGCGGCCTCCTCGACCTCCGCCGCCGGCAGGTCGCCGGGGAGGGGCTCCTCGGGCAGCGAGCCGGCCAGGCGCGTCGCGGCCTCCCGCATCTTGCCCCAGTCCTCGACGGCCTCGCGGACGTCGGACAGGACGCGCAGCAGGTCGGCGGTGATCTGCTTCAGGTCGGCGCGGTCGGTCTCGCGGTCGATCTCGACGTGGATCCAGGACTCGATGTGCGCGTCGTGCGGGAGGTCGCCGGTGGGCGGGGTGGTGAGCACCTCGATCAGCTTGCCGGTGACGTCGCGCCGCACCACGAACTGCGGGTGGACGACGACGTGGATGCCGCGTCCCTGCCGGGTCAGCTCGTTGGTCACGGAGTCGACGAGGAACGGCATGTCGTCCGTCACCGCCTCCACGACGGTGTGGCTGCAGGTCCAGCCGTTCTCCTCCACCGTCGGGGTGTGGACCCGCACGTTGGCGGTGCCCTGCGGGCGGTTCTCCGCCAGCCGGTAGTGCGAGACGGCGGCTCCGAAGACGTCGACCGGGTCGCGGTCGGTGAGGTCCTCCGGAGCGGTGTGCAGGTAGTAGCGCTGGAGGAACGCGAGCACGGATTCGCGGTCCGGGGTGTCCGGGGTGCCCTCGCTCGTCGTCCCAGTCGGTAGGTGCCCCCCGACCGGGCTGTTCTCAGCTACCCGGGCGGCCCTTTCGAGCAGCTCGGCCTTGGCTTCGTCCAGCTTGGTCTGCATTGTCCTCTGGCTCCTGTCGCGCGCCGTTGCGTGACGTAGAAGGAAGTACGGTCTCCTGCCTTCCGGCGTAACGCCTCGACCCGGGGTTTCCGGTCTGCTCAGACGCTATGCCGCAAGGTGAGATGAGCGGGGGCGTATCAGCCATTTTCGACACGCTCGCCGGAGAGGACACCGCACACGGCGCCGTCGTCGTCCGGGGAGTGCTCGGCGTCCGGGGGACCCTCGGTGCCCCGTCCCGCCCGCGAAGACCAGCGAGTGCCGCCCGGTCACGGATGCTCACCGTGCTCACCGGGCGCAGGGCAGGGGCGCCGGTGCCCCCGCGGACTATCGCGCTGATCACGCCACAAGGCTATCGCTCTTGGCGGGGGGCCCGTCATGAGCCGTATGTGTACAAAACAGAGGGGGGAAGTTTGACGTTCTGCACAGGGACGCGGCGGGCCGGTTCGGCGTATTCGCGAGGGTCCGGACGGTGACGCCCCTCACCGCCCGGACGCCGCACCACCCAGGCGTCACACTGTCCGGACGTCACGCCGCCAGCCGCTCCGCCTCCGCGACCGCCTCCCGCAGCGTGTCCACCACCGGCACCCCCACCGACTCCAGGCTGGCCCGGCTGTGCGAGCCCCCGGTGTACAGCACGGCCCGCGCCCCCACGTGCCGGGCGGCCACCGCGTCGTCGGCGGCGTCCCCGATCACCACCGTCCGCGCGGGGTTCACACGGTGCGCCCCGGCCAGGGCCGCCAGGTGCCGCACCATGTGCTCGGCCTTGCTGCCGCCGGAGGGACCGGTCCGCCCGTCGACCCGTATGAAGTGTGCCTCGATGCCGAATCCGCGCACCAGCGGGACCAGCTCCTCGTGCCCGTACATGCTGAGGATCGACTGGCTGCGCCCCGCCGACCGCCAGGCCGTGAGCAGCTCCGCCGCGCCCTCGGCCAGCCCGCAGCGCACCCGGTGCTCGGCGTAGTGCCGGTGGAAGGCCCGGTCCATGACCTCCCACTCGGCGTCACTGGGCAGCCGCCCCAGCAGCCGCTCGTAGAACTTCGGCACCGGCACGCAGTACATGGCCCGGTACTGCTCCAGTGTGATCGGCTCCAGGCCCAGCTCGGCGAAGGCCGCGTTCGTCGCCCCGATGACCGCGTCGTTGTCGTGGAACAGCGTCCCGTTCCAGTCCCACACGATGTGCGCGGCTGTCTGCATCCCCATGTCCGACAACGTACCCGCCGCCACCGACAGTCAAGGGATCACCAGGTCGCCCGGGGCGCGGGCCGCGGGCCGGAACGGGTCAGCCCGCGTTCCCCACCAGGTTCGGGATCTCCTGCGTCGCGTACCACAGCAGCTCGTGGTCCTCGGCACCGTCCACGACGAACTGTGCGTCGTCGTCCCCGGCGTCCGCCGCCTTCAGCGCCTCGGCGGCGGCGGCCACGTCGGCCTCCGCGTCGTCCGCGTCGACGTGCACCGAGGCGGCCTTCGCCAGGGGTACGGCGCCGACGACCCGTACCTCGCCGAGCGCGGCCGGGTCGAGCCCCCGGTCGGGGTCGGCGCTCGCCGCCTTGTCGGGCACGTCGACGGCGACCACGACGCGGCGCCGCGGCGCCCCGGGGTCGGCCGCCAGCAGCCGCAGCGAGGCCAGCGCGGCGCGGCTCAGCGCCGCGTACTCCAGTTCCTCGATGTCGTCGGACAGGTACCACTCGCGCAGGGCGGGCGTGACGGCGTACGCCACGAGCGGCGCGGCCCCCAGCTCGCCCGTCCTGTACGCCTCGGCGAGACCGGGGAGGGTCAGGGGGACGTAGACGCGCATGAGTGGCCGCTTTCGTGGTCGGGGCTCCGCTGCAAGGGACTTCAGGATACGTGCGGGTGTCCCCTTTCGGGTCCGTGGCCGTGACGCCCGGGACGTCCACCCCCGGCCCGGGATTCACCCGGTCCGGCCGTGCGGCGCCGGGCGCCTCCCGGCGGCCGTTCCCCCGGATAGGTGAATCCCTCCCCCGCCCCGGCCCGGCCGCCCGCCTCCTTGCCGCCGCGCCGCACCACCCCGTACAAGATCCACACCACGAAGTTACTGCTCGGTATCCACCGGGCCGCCGAACGGGGACTCCCCATGCACAAGGTCATGACCAGGGCCCATCAGCGCCCCGGCAGCACCCGTCCGTCCAACCGCCACGACTCCCGCCGTCCGGGGACCGCTCCGTCCCGTACGCCCGGCTCTGGCTCCCCGCCCCGCACGCCGGGCGGAGGCGCCCTCCGCACCGCCGCCCCCGGCGGCCGTCGGCCGGGCTCCCCCGGCGAGCCGCCGCGCGCCCGTGTGAGGCCCCTGGACACCCGTCCGCCGACGGCCCGGGAAGCGGGCCCGGCCGTCCCCGTCCGGCTCCCCCACGGCCCTCTTCCGCAGCCCCGGCCCACCGACATGTTCGCCGAGCGGCTCCTCGGTGTCCTCAGCGGCCGGCGTCCCGTCCACTCGATGCTCCGGCACACCGCCGGACGCGCCTACGACGAACTGGTGTGGCTCGCCGAACACCACCCGTTGCGCACGCGCGGCACCCACCCCGTGGTCCGGGACATCGGCTGGTTCGAGCCCCGCCCGGGTGCCGTGGAGGTCTTCGCCCGCATCGGCGCCGGTGACCGGCTGCGCGCCCTGGCCTTCCGTCTGGAACGCGGCCGGGACCTGCGCTGGCGCTGCACGGCCGTCGAACTGGGCGGCCCCCGCATGCCCCGCACCGACGACGCCTGACCCGGCACCGGACCACCCGGAACGGATCCCGAACCGGCCCGGACGGGTCCCGGGCGAGTCCCGGACCGGCCCGGACGGGTCCCGGGCGAGTCCCGGACCGCCCCGAACAGGCATCGGACCATCTCGAACAGGCATCGGACAGCCCCGGACGGCCCCCGAGCCGACCCCGGACAGGCCGAAGGGCCGGGCGCCCCGAGGGGACCCGGCCCTTGCCCGCTCCACGGCGCCGTCGCCGCCGTCACTTCTTGCGGCGCCGGCCGCCTCCCTTGGCCTGCTTGCGGCGCTCCGCGCGCGTGAGGCCGTCGGCCGGGGAGCGCACCGGCTCGTCCTCGGGGCTGACGTCACGCTCGATGACGCCGCCCTCGCCGTCCACGGTCGGCGCGGTCAGGTGCAGGTTCCGCCGCTGCGGGGCGTCGAGCCCCTTGGCACGGATCTCCGGGCGGGTGCCCGCCTGGGCCGGCACCGCGTCCTGCGGGGCCTTCTCCAGGGACGGCGACGGCTTCGCGTCCTCGACCGGGACCTCCTCGACCTGCTGCTCGACCTGGACCTCCAGGTTGAACAGGTAGCCGACGGACTCCTCCTTGATGCCGTCCATCATGGCCTGGAACATGTCGAAGCCCTCGCGCTGGTACTCGACCAGCGGGTCCTTCTGCGCCATCGCGCGCAGGCCGATGCCCTCCTGGAGGTAGTCCATCTCGTAGAGGTGCTCGCGCCACTTGCGGTCCAGGACCGACAGCACGACCCGGCGCTCCAGCTCCCGCATGATCTCGGAGCCGAGCTGCTCCTCACGCGCCTCGTACTGCCGCTGGATGTCGTCCTTGATGGACTCGGCGATGAACTCGGCGGTCAGGCCGGCCCGGTCGCCGGCCGCCTCCTCCAGCTCCTCGATGGTCACGCTCACCGGGTACAGCTGCTTGAACGCGCCCCACAGCCGGTCCAGGTCCCAGTCCTCCGGGAAGCCCTCGGAGGTCTCGGCCTGGACGTAGGCGTCGATGGTGTCGTTCATGAAGTGCTGGATCTGCTCGTGCAGGTCCTCGCCCTCCAGGACGCGGCGCCGCTCGCCGTAGATGACCTCGCGCTGCCGGTTGAGGACCTCGTCGTACTTCAGGACGTTCTTGCGGGTCTCGAAGTTCTGCTGCTCGACCTGCGACTGGGCGGACGCGATGGCGCGCGTGACCATCTTGTTCTCGATCGGCACGTCGTCGGGGACGTTCGCCATCGACATCACGCGCTCGACCATCTGGGCCTTGAACAGGCGCATCAGGTCGTCGCCGAGGGAGAGGTAGAAACGGGACTCGCCGGGGTCGCCCTGACGGCCGGAGCGGCCGCGCAGCTGGTTGTCGATCCGGCGGGACTCGTGCCGCTCGGTACCCAGCACGTAGAGGCCGCCGAGGCGCTCGACCTCCTCCTTCTCGGCCTTCACGGCCTCCTCGGCGCGCTTGAGCGCCTCGGGCAGGGCGGCGGCCCACTCCTCGATGTGCTCCTCGGGGTCGAGGCCGCGCTGGCGCAGCTCCGCCTCGGCGAGGTCCTCGGGGTTGCCGCCGAGCTTGATGTCCGTACCGCGGCCGGCCATGTTGGTGGCCACCGTCACGGCGCCCTTGCGGCCGGCCTGGGCGACGATCGACGCCTCCCGGTCGTGCTGCTTGGCGTTGAGCACCTCGTGCTGGATGCCGCGCTTGGAGAGCTGCTGCGAGAGGTACTCGGACTTCTCGACCGACGTCGTGCCGACGAGGATCGGCTGGCCCTTGCGGTGCTTCTCCTCGATGTCGTCGACGACCGCCTCGAACTTGGCGACCTCGGTGCGGTAGATCAGGTCCGACTGGTCCTTGCGGATCATCGGCTTGTTGGTCGGGATCGGGACCACGCCGAGCTTGTAGATCTGGTGGAACTCGGCGGCCTCGGTCATCGCCGTACCGGTCATGCCGGAGAGCTTGTTGTAGAGGCGGAAGAAGTTCTGGAGGGTGATCGTGGCGAGCGTCTGGTTCTCGTCCTTGATCTCCACCCCTTCCTTCGCCTCGATCGCCTGGTGCATGCCCTCGTTGTAGCGGCGGCCGGCGAGGATACGGCCGGTGTGCTCGTCGACGATCATGACTTCGCCGTCGATGACGACGTAGTCCTTGTCCTTCTTGAAGAGCTCCTTGGCCTTGATGGCGTTGTTCAGGTAACCGACCAGCGGGGTGTTCACCGACTCGTAGAGGTTGTCGATGCCCAGCCAGTCCTCGACCTTGGCGACACCGGCCTCGTGGATGGCGACCGTGCGCTTCTTCTCGTCGACGTCGTAGTCGCCGGTCTCCTCCAGGCCCTTGAGGGGGTTGCCGGGCTCGCCGCGCTTGAGGCGCTTGACCAGCTTGGCGAAGTCGCCGTACCACTTGGTGGCCTGGTCGGCCGGGCCGGAGATGATCAGCGGCGTACGGGCCTCGTCGATGAGGATGGAGTCGACCTCGTCGACGATGGCGAAGTTGTGGCCGCGCTGGACGAGCTCGTCCTTGGACCACGCCATGTTGTCGCGCAGGTAGTCGAAGCCGAACTCGTTGTTCGTGCCGTACGTGATGTCGCACGCGTACATCTCGCGGCGCTGGGCCGGCGTCATGCTGGCGAGGATGCAGCCGACGTCGAGGCCCAGGAACTTGTGGACGCGGCCCATCATCTCGGAGTCGCGCTCGGCCAGGTAGTCGTTGACCGTGACGATGTGCACGCCGTCGCCGGAGAGGGCGTTGAGGTAGGCGGGCAGCGTGCCGACGAGGGTCTTGCCCTCACCGGTCTTCATCTCGGCCACGTAGCCCATGTGCAGGGCGGCGCCGCCCATCAGCTGCACGTCGTAGTGGCGCTGGCCCAGGACGCGCTTGGCGGCCTCGCGGACGGTGGCGAACGCCTCGGGCAGCAGGTCGTCCAGGCTCTCACCGTCGGCGTAGCGCTGCCTGTACTCGTCGGTGAGGGCCCGCAGCTCGGCGTCGGAGAGGTCGACGAAGTCCTCTTCGATGGAGTTGACCTGGTCCGCGATGCGGTGCAGCTTGCGCAGGATCTTGCCTTCGCCTGCACGCATGATCTTCGAGAGGACGGACACGGGGGTTGGTCTCCTTGCCGGTCGGGCCTGGGACGGTCGGTTTCCGTTTGACGTGAGTGAGCAACGGCCATCGTATGCGAGGACCCCGTCGCCCCGGGAGGGCTGCCGCGACGACCGTCCGCCGCATGTCTCCTCCCGTCAGCCGCGCTGCGCTTCCATCCAGGACAACGCCCGGCGCCCCCGGATGGTGCCGCCGCCGTCCGGCGAATCGTGAAACGTGACCACGGCTCCACGGAGCGCAAACCGATGGTGCCCCACCCGGACCTGCGAGCAGAATCGGCCGATGGAACCCGTCACGCTCACCACCGGCCGTCTCCTGCTGCGCGCCGTCGGCCCGCAGGACACCGACGCCGTGTACGCCGCCTGCCAGGACCCCGACATCCAGCGCTGGACCGTCGTCCCCTCCCCGTACCTGCCCGAACACGCGCGGGGCTTCACCGAACAGATCGTCCCGTCCGGCTGGGCCGCCGGCACGGCGTTCACCTTCGGCGTCTTCCTGCCCACCGGCGACCTGGTGGCCATGCTCGGCCTGACCGTGCTCTCCCCGGGCACGGCGGAGATCGGCTTCTGGGGCGCCAAGGAGCACCGCGGCCGGGGCTACGTCACCGAGGCGGTGCTCGCCGTCAGCCGCTGGGCCTTCACCGAGGCCGCGGTAGACCGCGTGGAGTGGCGCGCCGAGGTCGGCAACACGCCCTCACGCGCGGTGGCCGAACGCGCGGGCTTCACCCTGGAGGGCACCCTGCGCTGCGCGATCGACAACAAGGGCGTACGCCGGGACTGCTGGGTGGGTTCCCTGCTGCCCTCGGACCTCGGCCTGCCGTCGACGGCGCCGTACGTGCCCGCACCTTCCCGGTGACCTCGGGCGGTGCCGCCGCCGTCCGGCCGAACGCGCCCCCGCTGTCAGTCCCACCCCCTATCGTGCGAAGGCATGACGACCCCGCGCCCCACCGCAGAGCTCTCCGCAGACGAGGCCCGCCGCATAGCCCTGCGGGCCCAAGGTTTCCTCGGTGCCCCCGACCGCCGCTCGGGTGTCCGCGGCGTCCTGCGCCGGCTGGGCGCGGTCCAGCTCGACACCATCTCGGTCCTCGCCCGCTCCCACGAACTCGTCCCGTACGCCCGCCTGGGCGCGGTGGGCCGCGAGACCGTCGAGGACGCCTACTGGAAGGACACGCACGCCTTCGAGTACTGGTCGCACGCCGCCTGCATCCTGCCCATCGAGGAGTGGCCGTACTTCGCCTTCCGCCGCCGCGCCTACCGGGACCGCCCGCACTGGAACCACGAGCTCCCGGAGGGCACCTACGACCAGGTCGTCAAGCAGCTGCGCGCCGAAGGGCCGCTCACGGCGACCGAGTTGGGCGGCGCCAAGCGGACCGGCGAGTGGTGGGACTGGTCCAGCTCCAAGATCGCCGTCGAACGCGCCCTGATGTACGGCGAGGTGGTGTGCGTCGAACGCCGCGGCTGGAAGCGGGTGTACGACCTCGCAGAACGCGCGGTTCCGGAGCACCTGCTGCACGACGAGCTGGACGACGCCGAGTGCCTGCGCCGGCTGGTCCGGCTGGCCGGACAGGCCCTGGGCGTCGGTACCCGCTCCGACATCGCGGACTATCACCGGCTCAAGGGGGAGCAGGTCGACGCGGTGATCGCCGACTCGGGGCTGGTCCCGGTCACGGTGGAGGGCTGGGGCAGACCGGCCTGGGCCGACCCCGCGGCTCTGGCGGCTCCCCCGCGCGGCCGGCACCGCACGACGCTGCTGTCGCCGTTCGACTCCCTCGTGTGGGAGCGGGCGCGCACGGAACGCGTTTTCGGGTTCACCCACCGCCTGGAGGCATACGTCCCCAAGCACAAGCGGGTGTACGGCTACTTCGCGATGCCGGTCCTCGCCGGTGGCCGTCTCGTCGGCCGGGTGGACCCGGCCCGTGAGGGACGGACCCTGGTGGCCAGGCAGGTCACGCTGGACGGCCCGAAGGCGGTCCCGGCGGTGGCGCAGGCCCTGGTCGAAGCGGCGGGCTGGGTGGACTGCACGAACGTCCGCGTGGAGCGGGTCGACGCTCCGGATCTGCGCGATTCCCTGGTACGGGAGCTGGCCCGCCTCCTGGTCTGAATCACCTGGATCACCTGGATCGCCCGGATCGCTCAGAACACCCGGACAAGCGGATCACTTGGATCAGCAGATCACCCGGATCAGCGGATCACTTGGATCACCCGGATCACTCGGATCACCCGGATCAGCGGATCTCGAGGATCTTCTCCCGCATCGCGTACACGACGGCCTCCATCCTGGAGTGCAGCTGCAGCTTCTCCAGGATGTTGCGCACGTGGTTCTTGACGGTGTTCTCGGAGATGAACAGTTCCTTGGCGATGTCCCGGTTGTTCATCCCGGTGGCCACCAGTTTCAGGACCTCCAGCTCGCGGTCGGTCAGCCGCGGGGCGGGCACCAGCCGGCGCTCGTCGGTCCGCTGGATCATCGACTTGAACTCGGTGAGCAGCTTCGACGCCATGGACGGGCTGATCTGCGACTGTCCGTCGGCCACCGCGCGAATGGCGGTGGCCACCTCGTCGGTGGAGATCTCCTTGAGGAGGTAACCGGTCGCGCCCGCCTTGATCGCGTCGTAGAGGTCGGCTTCCTCGTCGCTGATCGTCAGCATGATGATCCTGGCGCTGGGAGCCACCTCCTTGATGGAGGTGCAGGCCTCGATCCCGCCCCGCTTCGGCATCCGCACGTCCATCAGCACGATGTCGGGCAGCAGGTCGGCGGCCTTCTCGACGGCCTCGGCGCCGTCGCCGGCCTCCCCGACGACCTGGATGTCCTCCTCGGCCGCGAGCACGATCTCCAGGCCACGGCGGAACAGGGCGTGGTCGTCGACGACCAGGACCCTGATCGGCTCCTCGCGCGCAGAGCCCGCCTCCGGGCCCATGCCGACGACGCCTTCGCCCGCGTCCTCGTCCCGCATCGGTCCGAAGCTGTCCGCCATCGTTCCTCCCCCTGAAGGCTGTGGCCTGTGGTCGTGAGCCATCGCCAACGCAAGGCAACGACCCACCGGTTGAGCCGTTGCGGCCATGATTTCATGCCCGGACGGCACCGGGGTGACTCAGCGGTGCGCGACGGGGGCGCACACGGGTGCCCCTGGGGGCGCACACGCGCTCCAGGGGCACCGGCCCTCGGGTCACCCGGCGCGGTCAGCCGCCGAGCGCTCCGCCCGCCTCGGGGGAGGGCGCCTGGGTGACCATCGTGTCCGTCCTGAGGTGGATCACGCCGTAGTCGTACGCGTGCCGCCGGTAGACGACGCTGGGTTCCTTGGTCTCGGAGTCGACGAACAGGTAGAAGTCGTGCCCGACCAGCTCCATCTCGTAGAGCGCCTGGTCGAGGGTCATCGGCGCGGCCACATGGGTCTTCTCACGGACGACGAGAGGGCCTTCGCCCTGGATCTCCAGCGAGCCGATCTTCTTGGTGGGCACGCTGTCCTGGTCCTCCTGCGGGACGACGGCACCCGCCCCGTTGAGCGTCGCCGCGTCCGGGACGTGGTCGGCGACCTCGGCCGCCGAGATGCGGCGCGCGCCACGCCGCGAGAAGCGCTTGTCGTGCTGCTTGCGCAGCCGCGCGTCCAGCTTCTCCGCCGCCAGGTCGAGCGCCGCGTACGGATCGCTCGCCGCTGCCTCCGCCCGGATCACCGGACCGCGGGAGCGGAGGGTGATCTCCACCCGGTCGCAGCGGTCGGCCTGTCGGGGGTTGGGCTCCTTGGACACCTCGACGTCGAGGCTGATCACCTTGCCATCGAGCTTCTGGATCTTGTCCAGCTTCAGCTTCTCGGCCACGTGCTTCCGGAACCGCTCGGGCACCTCGGTCTTGCGGCCCTTGACGACGATGTCCACGCAGAACTCCGTTCCCGGATCACTCCGCTCCGACGGCGGAGCATCTCCCTTTTGCACCAGGTCCCGGTGAGCCCCGGGACCTCGGACTCGGTGACTTCCACCTCCTCCCCCGTGGGCAAGATCTGCATTCCACCGGTGCGGGTGATGATGAAAAATTCCCGCGGCCGGCATTCCGATATGAGAGGTGTGGCCTGCGGCTTTCCCTCTCACCCGAACATATCTCGCCCGGACGGATGTCGTCACCCTCTACCTCGACATACCTCCGTTCAGGCGAATTCTCCCCGTCATTACCTGCAACGACAACACCAGTCGATCAGTTCCAGTTCATTTCGAAAGAATCCGGTGACGACGCGACCACGGCCGCATACATGACACGGCGGGCCGTCTCGCCGTCCCCGTTCACGCCCGCCCTTTCCGGTCCGGTGGGCCACCGGCTCGTCCTCTCTCCCGGCGCCATGTCCCTCCGTTCCCCTCTGCCTTCCCCCATGGCTCGCGAATACACGGCCGCCGTCTCCGCCGGGTACGGGTCCGGCCCCGGGGCCCGTGCGCACGGGGCCGCGTCCTCTCCCGCCGCCCCCTCCGGTCCGCCCGCCGACGCCCGCACGGCACGCGCCGCCTCCGCCAGGGACGCCCCGGTCGTCATCAGGTCGTCCACGAGTACGACGGCACCGGCGCCGCGCAGCAGCCGCCCGGCCCCCGGCACCACCGCGAGGGCGCCCGCGAGGTTGTCCCGTCGCCGCCTGGAGTCGAGCCCCGACTGGTCGGCCACGGCACGCCGCTGCCGCAGCGCCGCGAGCACCCGGGCGGGCGTCCCGGTCCTCCGCAGCTCTCCCGCAGCGGCGAGGGCGATCCGCCGCGCCGGATCGTGCCCCCGCGCCCGCACCGCCCGCCGGGCGGAGGGGACGGGAACGAGCAGCACGGCCCCCGCCCCGCCCCCGCTCCCCCTACCGATCCCGGCCTCCCGGAATCCGGTGCCCCCGGCCCGGTGCCCCCCTTCCCACCCGGCGTCCCCAGCCCCGTACATCCCCTCCCGCACGGCGTCCCGCAGCCCGGCGCGCACGGCTCCCGCCAGCGCCGTGCCGAGCGGTCCCGCGAGCGCCAGCACGCCCCGCTCCTTGTGGGCGAGCAGCACCGCCCGCACCTCGTCCGCGTACCGGGCCGCCGCGTGCACCGCCGGCAGCCCGGGCGGCTCCGGCGCCGGCCGCACCCGGCGCGGCGCTGCCCCGCTCAGAGCGGCACGGCACCGCGGGCAGAGCACCGTGCGCGCCCTGCCGCAGCCTCCGCACTCGGCCGGCAGCACCAAGTCGGCCAGGTCCTGCCACCACCCCCGCATGCCCACCACTGTGCCGACACCGGCACCGCCCGGCCAGCCCTGTGGACAACCGGCGGCCACCGCCCGTCACCGCCTGTGGAAAACCCGGAGCCCGCACAACCGGAAACCCGGAAACCCGGAAACCCGGACACCTGGCGCCCGGACACCTGGGCACCCGGACACCGCAGAACCGGGAAACCCCGGCCGCCGCAGGCCACGGCCGCCCTCACCCCGGATAGACCGGCGCCGTCCCGTCCGTCACCTTCTGCCACTGCGTCCCGGACGGCAGCCGCACGATCCCGTCCTCCGAGTACGCCACCAGCGGCAGCCGCTCGTCCTCGGACGCGGCGATCTCCTGCACGCCCGTGAGGGCCGCGGGCGCCTGCGTCTCCGGCGTGGACCCGTCGACCTGGACGTACCCGATCTGCTGCACGCCCCCGTGCTCGCGCCCCACCACCACGAGCCGGCTGTCCCCGGCCCAGGACATCGCCGTGACCTCCTCCAGCCCCGGCGTCGCGGAGCGCAGCTCGCGGACGGTGACCACCGGCCGTCCCTGCGCCTTCCCGTCGCGTTCGATCCGCCCGATGAGCAGCGACCGCTGTCCGTCCTCGTCGCGCACGACGAGCGCGATGCGCACCCCGTCGGCGGCCACCCGCACGTCCTGGACCCGGCCTTCCAGCCCCGGGGTCTGCACCGTCACCGGTTCGCCCCTGCCCTGCTCCAGCACCAGCAGCCGGGGGCGGGCCGGGTCGCGGTCGACGACCCACAGGTCCCCCTGCGCGTCCCAGCTGGGCGTCGCCAGCCGCTCCTGCTCCGTCCGGCCCCGGCTGACCAGCACCGGCTCCCCGAGCGAACCGCCCGAGACCAGTGAGGCGACATACAGCGCACTGCCGTCCGGGCCGACCCCGGCCGCGCTGTGCTCGTCGCGCGACACGGCCGCCGACCGCAGCCCGACCTCACCGGAGCCCAGCGCCCCGGGCACGGGTTCGGCCCGGGTGGCGCTGCTGCCGGCGGGGAGCCGCACCAGGCGCTTCTCGCCGTCGACGAAGTACAGGTAGTCGGGGTGCTGCGCCGAACCGCGCGCCGCGACCACCGCGGCCCGGTCCTCGGTGAGCGAGCACACCCGCTCGTCACCCGCCCGCAGATCGACCTCATCCACCGCGGGAGTGAGGTTGCGCAACGTGAACAGCAGCTGGGCCGCCATCTCCTCGCACGTGTCCGAACCGGCCCGGGCAGCCCGGTCGTTCAGCGGCACCGTCAGCCGGTTGCGGTCGTCGGGCGTCAGCGAGGAGACGCCCTTCGCCAGCGCCGTACCACTGGGGAAGCTGGATCTGACCACACGTCCGAGCAGCCGCGTCGGCCCGTTGAGCAGGGAACGCACCGCCTGCGTCAGGGGATCCACGCGCTTGCGCACATAGACGGGGTCGGCGACGGCCATCGGCTGCCCGCCCGCCCCGCTCCCGGCGTCCGGGGTGTGGTTCGAGGCGAAGTAGTACTTGTTGACGGACATGTAGTTGCGCTGGAAGTCCGACTTGCCCATCACGACGCCCTGCGGCACCGTGTCGATCCGCCACTGCCCGCTCTTGCCGTCCCGCTTGAGGTGCACCGGCGCCCGGTACTGCCCGTCGGCGGGCGCGTACGACTGCTGCGCGTCGACCGTGGCGACCTTGGTGCCGGTCAGGGTGAGCGAGTAGGCGTCGGTGTCCTCCCGGTCGCCCGTGCGGCCCGGCTCGGTGCCCGGCCCGTCGGCGAGCACCGTGGTGGCCAGCTCGGGCCGCCACGTCTTGCGCGCCGCCTCCGTCAGGTATTCCCGCGCCGTCTCGTAGTGGGGGTCGTCGCTGGTGAGCGCCTCCAGGAAGCCCTGCACGATCTCCGAGGGCGGGGCGTCCTCGGCCGGCGGCATGGCGAACACCCGCACCTGCGTGTCCTGGCGGGGCGTGGACTCCACGCCCCGCAGATCCCCGCTGTCGGGCATGGTGGCGCACCCCGCCAGCAGGACGGCCCCGACGGCGGCGTACGCCACCGCGCGCACCGGCGCCCGCCGACGGCTCCCCTCGCGGTCAGCGGCCACGACATGCCTCCCCTTGGCTGTTCGGGTCCTCCTCCGGCCGGCCGGCCGGGCGTCCGTCGCTCTGCGCGGTGACCGGGCCGTCGGCGGCCGGACCGTCCTGGCGCCGGGTCACCGGCACGGGCCGCGGCACCACGCGCGCGCCGCTGCCGGGCAGCGCCGTCGGGTCCGCCGCGGGCGCCGCCGCGGCCGGCCGCGGCGGGATCGGGCCCCGGACCGGTCTCGCGTCCGCCCGGCCGGCCGTCTGCTGCGCCGGAACGGTGACGGTTTTCTCCCCGCCGTGCGGCACCGCGGTCCCGTCCCGCCCATCCGTCCCATCCGGCCCGTCCGCCCCGCCACGGCGCCGCGAGTCCGCGGGCTCCAGCGGTATCGGGGAGCCCCGCAGCGGCTCGTCCGCGGTCCTCGGCAGCGTCAGCCGGAACTGCGAGCCGCCACCCGGCTCGCCCCACGCCTGCAGCCAGCCCCCGTGCAGCCGGGCGTCCTCCAGGGCGATCGACAGCCCCAGGCCCGTCCCGCCGGTGGTCCGCGCGCGGGCCGGGTCGGCCCGCCAGAAACGGCTGAAGACCCGGGTCGCCTCGCCCGGCTTGAGCCCGACACCGTAGTCGCGCACCGCGACCGCGACCGCGCCGCCCGCCGCGGCCAGCCTGACCACGACGTCCTTGCCCTCGCCGTGCTCGACGGCGTTGACGACGAGGTTGCGCAGGATGCGCTCCACGCGCCGGGCGTCGGCCTCGGCGACCACGGGCTGCTGGTCGCCGACGACGCGTATCCGCGTGCCCTTGCGCTCGGCGAGCGGCTCGGCACCGCCGACGACACGCCGGACGACCTCCCT
This sequence comes from Streptomyces sp. NPDC006134, assembly GCF_040628835.1. NCBI lineage: Bacteria > Bacillati > Actinomycetota > Actinomycetes > Kitasatosporales > Streptomycetaceae > Streptomyces > Streptomyces sp. NPDC006134. Next base: position 144,963 of record NZ_JBEXTV010000013.1, read on the forward strand.
CAGGTCGATCGGCTCCGCCTCCAGCGCCGCCGCGCCCGCGTCGAACCGGCTGATCTCCAGCAGGTCCGCCAGCAGCGACTCGAACCGGTCCAGCTGGTCGGCGAGCAGCTCCGCCGACCGGGCGGTGACCGGGTCGAAGTCCTCGCGCGCCTCGTGGATGACGTCGGCGGCCATCCGCACGGTCGTCAGCGGCGTCCGCAGCTCGTGGGAGACGTCGGACACGAACCGCCGCTGCATCCGCGACAGGTCCTCCAGCTGACTGATCTTCAGCTGCAGGTTCTGCGCCATCTTGTTGAAGGCCTCGCCGAGCCGCGCGATGTCGTCCTCGCCGGTGACCTTCATCCGCTCCTGCAACCGCCCGGCGGACAGCCGCTCGGCGACCCCCGCCGCCATCCGCACCGGCGTGACGACCTGCCGCACGACCAGCCACGCGATCGCCCCGAACAGGACGACGACGAAGAGCCCGGCCGTCGCCAGCGTCCCCTTGACCAGGCTGAGCGACTTCTCCTCCTGCGCCAGCGGGAAGAGGTAGTACAGCTGGTACGGGTCCCCGTTGGGATCGTTGACCCGCTTGCCGATGACCAGCGCCGGCTGGGAATCCTCGGAGGAGTTGTAGAAGATGCGGGTGTAGCTCTGGGCCGCGGCCGTACTGCTGTCGACCCGCTCCCGCAGGCTCTCGGGGATGCTGGCCGACGGGGCGACGTCGCCGGAGGAGCGCGGACCGCGCCCGCCGCCGCTGTCACCGCCCACGGGAAGGGTGACCACGTCGAACGCGCCCTGGCCGCCGCTGGAGAGCGAGTACACCAGGTCGCTCATCCACTGGATGACGTTCTGCGAGGGACGGTCGCCGACCGGCGTGCCGGGGTCGCCGGCCGCGGCCGCCGCCTCGTCGGCCCGCTGCTTGGCCGCCGCGAAACCACCTGTGGCCTGGCTCTGCGACGCCTTCACCTTGGCGTCCAGCAGGCCGTTGCGGACCTGCCCGATCACGACGAAGCCCAGCAGCAGCACCACGCCCAGCGACATCAGCAGCGTGGTGACGACGACCTTCAGCTGGAGGTTGCGCCGCCACAGCCGGATGACGGGCAGCAGCGGGCGGCGCACCCAGCGCATGAACAGACGGAGCACCGGGCTGCCCTGCACCCCGCCGTGCAGCAGCCCGCCCTCCAGGAGACGGCCCCAGCGGGAACCGGGCCCCTTCCGGCCGACAGGCCGCCCGGCGCGGGTCCCGGACCGGCCGGGCGCCGGAGCGGCGCTGTCCCCGGACATGTCAGCTCGGCCCGGCCTTGTAACCGACGCCACGGACGGTCACCACGATCTCCGGCTTCTCCGGGTCCTTCTCGACCTTGGAGCGCAGCCGCTGCACATGGACGTTGACCAGCCGGGTGTCGGCCGCGTGCCGGTAGCCCCACACCTGCTCCAGCAGCACCTCACGCGTGAACACCTGCCACGGCTTGCGCGCCAGCGCCACCAGCAGATCGAACTCCAGCGGCGTCAGCGCGATCGACTGCCCGTCCCGCTTCACGGAGTGCCCGGCCACGTCGATGACCAGGTCGCCGATGGCGAGCTGCTCCGGCGCCGGCTCCTCCGACCTGCGCAGCCGCGCCCGGATACGGGCCACCAGCTCCTTCGGCTTGAACGGCTTCACGATGTAGTCGTCGGCGCCCGACTCCAGGCCCACGACGACGTCGACGGTGTCGCTCTTGGCCGTCAGCATCACGATCGGCACCCCGGACTCCGCCCTGATCAGGCGGCACACCTCGATGCCGTCCCGGCCGGGCAGCATCAGGTCGAGCAGCACCAGATCCGGCTTGGCCTCACGGAAGGCGGCCAGCGCCTTGTCGCCGTCGGCTACGAAAGACGGCTCAAAACCCTCACCACGCAGCACAATGCCGAGCATCTCGGCCAGTGCGGTGTCGTCGTCGACGACAAGGACTCGTCCCTTCATAAACGACATCATCCCATTAGCTAAATCGTTACCCGGCGTGACCTGGCACACAGCGCGGCGAGTGCCTCTCCCGTCACGGGCGAGACGACCCCCTCCTCGGTGACGATCGCCGTCACCAGCTCCGGCGGTGTCACGTCGAACGCCGGGTTGTACGCCTGGGTCCCCAGGGGCGCCACCGGGATCCCGCCCCCCGCTCCCGCCGCCGGCACCTGCGGCGCCATGACCTCCGTCACCTCGTGCCCGGCGCGCTGCTCCACCTCGACGGACGCGCCGTCGGGCGTGTCCGGGTCCACCGTCGTCACCGGCGCCACCACGACGAACGGCACATGGTGGTACCGCGCAAGCACCGCCAGCGGGTAGCTCCCCACCTTGTTCGCCACCGAACCGTCGGCCGCGATGCGGTCCGCCCCGATCAGCACCGCGTCCACCTCCCCGGCCGCGAACAGCGAACCCGCCGCGTTGTCGGTGAGCAGGGTGTACGCCATGCCGCTGCGGGCCGCCTCGTACGCCGTCAGGCGGGCGCCCTGCAGCAGCGGACGCGTCTCGTCCACCCACAGGCGCCTGAGCCGCCCCGCCCGGTGCGCCGCCAGCGCCACCGCGAACGCCGTCCCCTCACCGCCGGACACCAGCGCACCGGTGTTGCAGTGGGTGAGGATCCGGTGCCCGCCGCCGGGCAGCAACTCGTCCAGCAGGGCCAGCCCGTGCTCCGCCATGCGGGCGCTGGCCTCGGCATCCTCCCGGTGCAGCGCCCGCGCCGCGGCCAGCGCGGCCTCGGCGGCCCGCCGCCCGTCGCCCCCCTCGGCGAGCGCGGCCCGGTACGCGGACCGGGCACGGCGCACCCCGACGGCGAGGTTCACCGCGGTGGGCCGGGCCCCCGCCAGGGCCGTCGCGGCCTCGTCCACGTCGAAGCCCCGCACGGCGGCGAGCGCGACGCCGTACGCTCCCGCGATGCCGAGCAGCGGCGCCCCGCGCACGGCGAGCGAGCGGATCGCCTCCACCAGTGCCGACGCGTCCGTGCAGACCAGTTCCACCTCCTCGGCCGGCAGTCTGGTCTGGTCCAGCAGGACCAGCACCGGTCCTTCGGGGGGTTCCTCCCAGCGGATCGCCGGGGTCTCGGTCGGCCGCTTGTCCTCGCCGCTGTGCGCGTACTGATCAGCCATGCCGTCAGTCTGCCCGCTGTCCGGCGGACAATTGAAGGTGCACGGCCCCTACCGCGGCCGATCCTCACCGGACCACCCCATGGCACGATGGCTGCCAACCTGCCGCCGCGACCGCGGACGGGCATCGTGAAGGAGCGACGATGAACGACACTCCGGGCTGGGCCTCGCCCGGATCCACCCCGTCCGACGGACGGGACCCCGGCGCGTCCGCACCCGCCGACCGCCCCGGCCCCGACCAGCCCACGCAGCCCGCCGGCCGGCCGGACGAGCAGCCGGCGGACCCGGGCACCAAGTGGTCCAAGGAACAGCCGCCACCGGGCCAGTGGTCCGCGCCCGTCGGCCAGGCCGCCCCGGACCAGTCCCCGCCGCCCCCGCCGCCCGGCCCCGGCTGGGGCACCCCGCCCCCCGGCGGCCCCGCGGGCGGACACGGCGGAGGCGGTCACCCCGGCCCCGGCGGATACGGCCCGCCCGGCGGCGGATACGGAGCCCCCGGCCCCTACGGCCCTTACGGCGGCTGGGGAGGCTGGGGCGGTCCCCCGCCCGCGGCCAAGCCCGGCGTGATCCCGCTCCGCCCGCTCGGCGTCGGCGAGATCCTCGACGGCGCCGTCTCCACCATGCGCACCTACTGGCGCACCGTCCTCGGCATCGCCCTGACCGTCGCCGTCGTCACCGAGATCGTCGTCGTGCTCCTCCAGGGCCTGGTCCTGGACGACACCGGCACCCAGGTCCTCGACGACCCGAGCGCCACGCTCGACGAACTGACGCGCGCCATGACCGACGCCATGCTCGGCGCGGGCGTCGTGTCCCTGATCACCCTCATCGGCACGGTCGTGGCGACCGCCCTGCTCACGACCGTCACCAGCCGCGCCGTGCTCGGCAAGCCCGTGACCACCGGCGAGGCATGGCGGGACGCCCGCCCCCGGATACCGAAGCTGTTCGGCCTGATCCTCCTGCTGATGCTCATCACCGCCGGCGTCGTCGCCGCCGGTTCCCTGCCCGGCATCCTCGTGACCGTCACGGCGGGCGGCGCACCGGGCGTCGCCCTCACCCTCCTGGGCCTGCTCGGCGCCGCCGTGCTCTCCCTGTGGCTGATGGTCCGCTTCTCCCTCGCCTCGCCGGCGCTGATGCTGGAGAAGCAGGGCGTCAAGAAGGCACTGAGCCGCTCCGTCAAACTGGTGCGGGGATCCTGGTGGCGCGTCTTCGGCATCCAGCTGCTCGCGGTGGTCATCACGAACATCGTCGCGTCGATCATCGTCGTCCCCTTCACCTTCCTCGCCGCCGCCCTCGACGGCGACGGGCTCTCCGGCTTCATCGAGGGCGCCGGCACCTACGACTGGACGTTCCTCGTCATCACCGGCATCGGCGCGGTGATCGGCTCCGTGATCACCATGCCGATCACGGCCGGCGTCACCGTGCTCCTCTACATCGACCAGCGCATCCGCCGCGAGGCACTCGACCTCGAACTGGCCCGCGCCGCCGGTGTCCAGGGCCACGGCTCCGGCGCCCCCGGCGCCACCCCGGGAGGCTGATGCGGTGATCCGGGCGGGGGGAGTTCTCACCGAGGCGTTGCCGCGCACCGCCGTACGGACGTCGCTGCGCGCCGGCGACACCTCCGTACGAGCGCTGCCGCACTCCGGCGACGAGCCGCCGCTGACGATCCCGCGCGACCCCGCGCGGGAGGCGGCGCGACGCGAGCTGACCAAGCGCATGTACCACGAGAACGACCCCAGCTGGTTCCAGCGGGCCCTCGACGCCTTCTGGGACTGGGTCGACGACCTGTTCCGCGCCGCCTCCGGCGCGACCCCCGGAGGCACACTCGGCCTGATCGTCGTCGTCCTGGCCATCGGGGCGGTGCTGGGCGCCCTGTGGTGGCGTCTGGGCACCCCCCGCCGCCGGCCCGCCCTCTCCGCCACCGTGTTCGACGACCGCCCCCGCAGCGCCGCCGAGCACCGCGCCGCCGCCGAGGCACACGCCGCCCAGGGACACTGGAACCAGGCCGTCCAGGAACGCATGCGGGCCGTCGTCCGCGCCTTGGAGGAACGCGCCCTCCTCGACATCCACCCCGGCCGCACCGCCGACGAGGCAGCCAAGGAAGCAGGCCGCGCCCTGCCCGCCCACACCGACCGGCTGCGCGCCGCCGCCCGCGCCTTCGACGACGTGACGTACGGCGGCCGAACGGCGACGGAGCAGTCGTACCGGCACCTCGCCGCCCTCGACCGCGACCTGGAACACACCAAACCCCGGCTCACGAGCGACAGCGCCCACAGCGCGGACCGCCCCACCCGCCAGGGAGCCGCCGGATGACCACCGAGGCCACGCTCCCGACCACCTCGGCCCCGCCCACCGCGCGCCAGGTGTGGACCCGCACGCGAGGCGTCGCCCTCGCCCTCCTCCTGCTGCTCGCCGGGGCCGTCGCGATCGCCGTGGTCCGCTCCGACGCCCGGCACGGCGAGCTCGACCCGCGCTCCGCCGACCCCCACGGCAGCCGCGCCGTCGCCGAACTCCTCGCCGACCGCGGCGTCACCACCCGCGTGGTCACCACGCTCGCCGAGGCCCGCGCCGCGACCGGCCGCGACACCACCCTCCTGGTCGCCGTCCCCGACCTCCTGACCGAACGCCGGCAGAACGAGCTGCGTTCGGCGACCACCGGCTCCGGCGGCCGTACCGTCCTCGTCGCCCCCGGCAGCCCGTCCGTCGAACGGCTCGCCCCCGGCGTCACCGCCGCCCCCGCCACCAGCCCTGACTCGACGCTGTCCCCCGACTGCGACCTGCCCGCCGCCCGCCGCGCCGGCACCGCCGACACCGGCGGCATCCGCTACACCACCACCCGCCCCGACGCCGACGCCTGCTACCCCAGCCGGCGCCTGGCCACCCTGCTGCGCCTCCCCGACGCCACCGGAAGCGGCGACACCGTCGTCCTCGGCGCGCCCGACATCCTCCTCAACGACCGCCTCGACGAGCAGGGCAACGCCTCGCTCGCCCTCCAGCTCCTCGGCTCCCGCCCCCATCTGGTCTGGTACCTCCCCTCCCCCTCCGACACGTCGGCCGTCACCCCCGACGACGAACGCGACTTCTTCGACCTGCTCCCCCCGGGCTGGCTCTGGGGTACCCTGCAACTCTTCGTCGCGGCAGCCCTGGCCGCCCTGTGGCGGGCACGCCGACTGGGCCCCCTGGTGCCCGAGAAACTCCCCGTCGCGATCCGCGCCTCCGAGACCGTCGAAGGCCGCGCCCGCCTCTACCGCGCCGCCGACGCCCGCGACCGCGCCGCCGCCGCTCTTCGCTCCGCCACCCGCACGCGCCTCGCCCCTCTCGTAGGCATCCCCGCATCCCAGGCGCACACGCCCGAGGCCCTGCTCCCCGCCCTCTCCGCCCACCTGCGCGGCGAACCCGGCGACGGACCCGGGCTGCACACCCTCCTCTTCGGCCCGCCGCCCGGCGACGACGCGGCCCTGATCACCCTCGCCGACCAACTCGACGCCCTCGAAAGTGAGGTACGCCGTCCATGATGGACCCGACCACTGACAACGCCGGGCCGGCCGGGAACGCGGAGACCGCCCGCGCCGCCCTGGAGGCCCTGCGCGCCGAGATCGCCAAGGCCGTGGTCGGCCAGGACCCCGCGGTGACCGGCCTCGTCGTGGCCCTGCTCTGCCGCGGCCACGTCCTCCTCGAAGGCGTCCCCGGCGTCGCCAAGACCCTCCTCGTCCGCGCCCTCGCCTCCGCCCTCGAACTCGACACCAAACGCGTCCAGTTCACCCCCGACCTCATGCCGAGCGACGTGACGGGCTCCCTCGTCTACGACACCCGCACCGCCGAGTTCTCCTTCCAGCCCGGCCCGGTCTTCACCCACCTCCTCCTCGCCGACGAGATCAACCGCACGCCCCCCAAGACCCAGTCGTCCCTCCTCGAAGCCATGGAGGAACGCCAGGTCACGGTCGACGGCACCCCACGCCCCCTCCCCGACCCGTTCCTGGTCGCGGCCACCCAGAACCCGGTCGAGTACGAAGGCACCTACCCCCTCCCGGAAGCCCAGCTGGACCGCTTCCTCCTCAAGCTCACCATCCCTCTCCCCTCCCGCCAGGACGAGATCGACGTCCTCACCCGCCACGCCGCCGGCTTCGACCCACGCGACCTGCGCGCCGCCGGCGTACGCCCGGTGGCGAACGCCGCCGACCTGGAAGCGGCCCGCACCGCGATCGCCAAGACCACGGTCTCCCCGGAGATCACCGCCTACGTCGTCGACATCTGCCGCGCCACCCGCGAATCCCCCTCCCTCACCCTCGGCGTCTCCCCGCGCGGCGCGACCGCCCTCCTCTCCACCTCCCGCGCCTGGGCCTGGCTCACCGGCCGCGACTACGTCATCCCCGACGACGTCAAAGCCCTCGCCCTGCCCACCCTGCGCCACCGCGTCCAGCTCCGCCCGGAAGCCGAGATGGAGGGCGTGACGGCCGACTCGGTCATCAACGCGGTCCTGGCCCACGTCCCGGTCCCCCGCTGATGGCACTCACCGGACGCACCGCACTCCTCGCAGCCCTGGGCTCGCTCCCCGTCGGCATCTGGGAACCGAGCTGGACGGGCATCCTCGCGGTCAACGCCCCCCTGGCCCTCGCCTGCGCCTGCGACTACGCCCTGGCGGCCCCCGTACGGCGCCTGCGCCTGTCCCGCTCCGGCGACACCTCCGTCCGCCTGGGCGACACCGCCGACGTCACCCTCACGGTCACCAACCCGTCCCGCCGCCCGCTCCGCGCCCACCTCCGCGACGCCTGGCCCCCCAGCAGCTGGCAGCCCGGCACGGAACCGGCGGTCTCCCGCCACCGCGTGACGATCCCTCCCGGCGAACGCCGCCGCCTCACCACCCGGCTGCGCCCCACCCGCCGCGGCGACCGCCAGGCCGACCGCGTCACCATCCGCTCCTACGGCCCCTTGGGCCTGATCTCCCGCCAGGGCACCCACCAGGTCCCCTGGACACTCCGCGTCCTGCCTCCCTTCACCAGCCGCAAGCATCTCCCCTCGAAACTGGCCCGCCTCCGCGAACTCGACGGCCGCACAAGCGTCCTGACCCGCGGCGAGGGAACGGAATTCGACAGCTTGCGCGAGTACGTCCCGGGCGACGACACCCGCTCCATCGACTGGCGCGCCACGGCCCGCCACTCCACGGTCGCGGTACGCACCTGGCGCCCCGAACGCGACCGTCACATCCTGCTGGTCCTCGACACCGGCCGGACTTCCGCCGGCCGCGTGGGCGACGCGCCCCGCCTCGACGCTTCCCTGGACGCGGCTCTGCTGCTGGCGGCCCTCGCCTCCCGCGCCGGCGACCGCGTCGACCTCCTCGCCTACGACCGCCGCATCCGCGCCCTCGTCCAGGGCCGCGCGGCAGCTGACGTCCTCCCCTCCCTGGTCAACGCGATGGCAACGCTGGAACCGGAGCTGGTCGAAACGGACGCCCGGGGCCTCACCGCCACGGCCCTGCGCACAGCACCCCGCCGCTCGCTGATCGTTCTCTTCACCGCACTCGACGCGGCCCCGATCGAAGAGGGCCTCCTCCCTGTCCTCGCCCAACTCACGCAGCGCCATACGGTTCTGCTGGCATCCGTGGCAGACCCGCACGTCGCGGCCATGTCCAAGGCCCGGGGAAACACAGAGGCGGTATACGAGGCCGCAGCCGCCGCCCAGGCTCAAGCCGAACGGCACCGCACCACGGAGCAACTCCGCCGCCACGGCGTCACGGTCGTCGATGCCCTGCCGGACGACCTGGCCCCAGCACTGTCCGACGCCTACCTGTCCCTGAAGGCAGCAGGCCGCCTATGACCTGGAGGGAATCAAGGCCGCAAGGCCCCGTTCTCTCTATTTCTCCCTATAAATGCGGAAAACCCCGCATCATACGATGCGGGGTTCCCCGGAATAATTGTTCGGCGGCGTCCTACTCTCCCACAGGGTCCCCCCTGCAGTACCATCGGCGCTGTAGAGCTTAGCTTCCGGGTTCGGAATGTAACCGGGCGTTTCCCCTACGCTATAACCACCGAAACACTATGAAACAGACAACAACCAACACGGCTGTTCGTGGTTTCAGAACCAACACAGTGGACGCGAGCAACTGAGGACAAGCCCTCGGCCTATTAGTACCGGTCACCTCCACCAGTTGCCTGGCTTCCAGATCCGGCCTATCAAC
>NZ_JBEXTV010000014.1:0-11263 GCF_040628835.1 Streptomyces sp. NPDC006134
TTCTCTCAAACCCCCGGGGGGCCTCCGTACTACACGGCGCCGGGCCGTCGGGCCCCCCCCCGTTTGGGGTAGGCCCCCCCCCCACTGGCCTGGTGCGGCCCCTTCCGGCAGCCGTTGGCAACCGTCAGCCGTTGCGCTTCCAGCGCGGCTTGTCCTCGCGGCGCCCGAAGGACGAACCGCCGCGGTGGTCGTCACGACGGCCGTACGGACGCTCGTGCCCGCCGGAGCGGAAGCCGGGGCGGTCGCCCTGGCGGTCGCGGTTGAACGGACGGTCGCTGCCACGGTGGCCGCCGCGGTCGTCCCGGCGGAAGCCACCGCGGTCGTCCCGGCGCTCGAAGGAACGCCCACCACGGTCACCGTCCCGACGGTCGTCCCGGCGGTCGTCGCGGCGGTCGTCGCGGCGGAAGCCGCCCCGGTCGCCACCACGCTCGCCGTCCCGGCGGTCGTCCCGGCGGAAGCCACCACGGTCGTCCCGGCGGAAACCGCCACGGTCGTCCCGGCGCTCGAAGGAACGCCCACCACGGTCACCGTCCCGACGGTCGTCCCGGCGGAAGCCGCCCCGGTCGCCGTCCCGGCGGTCACGGTCGTAGCCGCGGTCACGGTCACGGTTGAACCCGCCCCGGTCGTCACGCCGCTCGAAGGAACGCCCGCCACGGTCACCGCCACGCTCGCCGTCACGGCGCTCGAAGGAGCGGTCCCGGTCGTACGACCGCTCGCGCCCGAACCCACCGCGCTCGTCACGCCGCTCACGCCGCTCGTACGACCCCGAAGACGCCGGACGCTCGAATCGCTCCGGCCTCTCGGACCGCTCGAACCTCTCGGACCGCTCCGGACGCTCGAACCGCTCCGGACGCTCCGAGCGCTCCACGTCCCGCGCACCCGGCTGCTCCGGCACCGACACCTCGGCCGCCGTCGCGGTCGCCTCGGCCGTACCGGCCGCCGCCGTGACCGCGGCGGGGTCCTCGCCCCGCTCGCGCGCCACCCGGGCGAGGAGCCGGTCGGCTTCCTCGCGCAGCTCCGTCGCGCGCCGCTGGGCCCGCTCCAGCTCCTTGGTGAGCTGGGCGACCTCGCGCTCGGCCTGCTGCGCCGCGTTGCCCGCGGACTCCGCCTGGACCTCGGTCATCGACCGGGCACCGGTGATCTCGGCGACCTCCGGGTCGAAGGCCGCGCCGCCCTGGATGATGTGGCGCTGGGCGTCGACGCCCGCGTCCTCCATCAGGCGGAAGATCTGGCGCCGCTGGTGCGGCAGGGACAGGGAGACGACCGTGCCGGTGCGGCCCGCGCGGGCGGTACGGCCGGCGCGGTGCAGGTAGTCCTTGTGGTCGCCGGCCGGGTCCACGTTCAGGACCAGGTCGATGCCGTCCACATGGATGCCGCGCGCGGCGACGTCGGTGGCGACCAGGACGTTGACGTACCCGTCCTTGAAGTCGGCCAGCGTCCGGGTGCGGGCGCCCTGGGTCATGCCGCCGTGCAGCGCGTCGGCCTTCACACCCGCCTCGCGGAGCTGGTCGGCGACGCGGTCGGCGCCCAGCTGGGTGCGGACGAAGATGATGGTGCGGCCCTTGCGGGAGGCGATGGCCGCGGTGACCGGCGCCTTGTCCTTGGGCTTCACGACCAGGATGTGGTGCGACATGGTCGTCACCGCGCCCTGCGCCGCGTCGACCTCGTGCGTGGCCGGGTCGGTGAGGTACCGGTCGACGAGGGTCTTGATCTCGTTCTCCATGGTGGCGGAGAAGAGCATGCGCTGACCGCCGGCCGGGACCTGGTCGAGCAGTTCGGTGACCTCGGGCAGGAAGCCCAGGTCCGACATCTGGTCGGCCTCGTCGAGGACGGTGATCTGGACGTTCTCCAGCGAGCAGGCGCCGCGGTTGATGATGTCGCGCAGCCGGCCCGGCGTGGCGACGAGCACGTCGACGCCCTTCTCCAGGGCGTAGATCTGGTTGCCCATGGAGGTGCCGCCGCAGACGACCTTCATCTTCAGGCCGAGGACGTCGCCGTACGGCTGGAGCGCGTCGGCGACCTGCATGGCCAGCTCACGGGTGGGCGTCAGGATGACGGCCCGCGGCTTGTGCTTCTCGGTGCGGCCGCCGGCGAGCTGCGCCAGCGTCGGCAGGCCGAAGGAGAGCGTCTTGCCGGAGCCGGTGCGGCCCCGGCCGAGGATGTCCTTGCCGGCCAGGGCGTCCGGGATGGTCGCGGCCTGGATCGGGAAGGGGGTGGTCACGCCGTTCTGCGCGAGCTTGCGCACGACGCCCTCGGGCAGCCCGAGGTCCGCGAACGTGACCTGGGGGGTGTCGGGGGTGCCGGGGGTGCCGTTCCCGGCGTCCTCGGCGTGCTCCGTGTTCTCCGTGTGCTCCGCGTTCACGGAAGCCTCGGGGGACTCGGGGAGCTCGAGGTGCTCGGGGTTCTCGGACACGACGACGTGATCAGTACTGGTGATGGACATGCGAATGCGAAACCTTCCGGAGGATCGTCGGCACGCGCCCGTCAACTCCGTGATTCGCGATTCGCAATACGACCGCCTCGATGCGGTCCACCACGGCTTAGGAGAGTACGCGCCACACGGCGCGCTCTGCGTTGGCGCCGGGCAAATGGGATCAAACGATCTGCCACCATACGCACCCATCACCCCCGAAGGCAAACCGGCTGGCAAACACCCAGCTCAGCCCACCTCAGGCCCCCCTGTCCACTCCCCCTCTCCGGCCCTCTCAGACCGGCGCCCCCGCTTCCGGCGCCGGTTCGCGCTCCGCCGGTTCCCGCTGCGCGAGCTGCGGTCCCGGCGGCTCGTGCGCCGACGACGACGGCTCGGCCACCGTGGGGTCCGGCGTCGGGGAGGCGGGCGGTTCCCTGGTCGGCGTCGGTTCGGGGACGACCGTACGGGTGGGTTCCGGAACGGACGTACGAGTGGGAGCGGGATCGACCGGTCCGCCGCCCGCCGGGGCGGACCCGCTCGGGCCGGCGGGCGGCGCGCCCGGCGCGGGCTCTTCCTCGCCCTCGCCCTTGCCCTCGCCGCCCTTCTCCCGCCCCTTGCCCTTGCCCTTGCCCTTCCCTTTCCCCTTGCCCTTGCCCTTCTCCCCGCCCTTGCCGTCCTTGTCCCCGCCGTCGGCCGCCACCGCGCCGTACCCGGAGCCCCCGCCCGGCACCACCGCCCCGCCGTCGGGCTCCTTCGCGCCCTGTTCCCCGGCGGACCGCGACGGCTTGGCGGCCCCGCCGGAGGCGTCGTCGCCCACGCTCATGCAGCCGGCTGCGGCGGCGACGGCCACGACCGTGGCGGCCAGGCGGACGGGTACGAACAAGGGGCGCACGGGAAGCCACCTCCGGAGCGGGGTGAATGAGTCAACGTGCCCAACTCCCGCCGCCCGCAAGAGGACACGCGCCCCGCACCGGCGGATGTCACCCGTACCCGAGGGCGTGCAACCGCTCGTCGTCGATCCCGAAGTGGTGCGCGATCTCGTGCACCACGGTCACCTCCGTCTCGGCGACGACGTCCTCGCGCGTCTCGCACATCCGCAGCGTCGGCCCCCGGTAGATCGTGATGCGGTCCGGCAGCACACCCGCGTACCACTCCCCGCGCTCCGTCAGCGGAGTCCCCTCGTACAGCCCGAGCAGCTCGGGATCGTCCGCCGGCGGTTCGTCCTCGACGAACACCGCGACGTTGTCCATCAGCCGCGTCAGCTCCGGCGGGATCCGGTCCAGCGCCTCGGCGACCAGTTCCTCGAACTCCTCGCGCGTCATCTCCAGCACAGGCCCATTGTGGAGTACGCCACGCTCGTACGAGAGGCGCCCGCACCCCGCATATCCGCCCCCGGACATGGGCATAGGGGATCAATGGTCCGCGTCCCCGCCGCAGTCCTGAACATGTACGACCGCATCCGGAAGACCCCGCGCACCCCCACCCGGCGGCGCCGCGCCCGCCGGGCACCGGCCACCGCGGTGGAGCTCGCCCGCCGGCCCCGCCCCTGGCGCCGCGCCGCCGGCCTCGTCGCCGTCGTCGTCCTCGGCTCCTGGCTGGGCCTGCTCGTCGTGGGCGACGTGCGCGTCCCCGTCGGCCCCATGAACACGACGATGACCCTGCGCCCGTCCCTCACCGGCGGCACGAAGATCAACGTCTCGCCGATCGGCGCGCTCCAGTTCGACAGCCACATCGCCCCGGTCCGCCTGGACGTCAACGTCGACCAGCTCGACCCGGACCGCGCCCAGGCCCTCGTCGACCACCCCGAACGCCTCTCCGGCCTCCAGGACGAGGTCGCCCGGGACGTCACCCACGGCACCCTCGACCTCGCCGTACGCTCCGGCGTCGCCGTCGTCACCGGCGCCACCGCCCTCGGCCTCGCCGTCTACCGCCGCCCCCGCCGGGCCCTCGCCGCCGGCGGCCTCGCCCTGGCCCTCCTGGCCGCCTCGGGCGGCACCGCGTACGCCACCTGGAACCCCGACTCCGTCCTGGAGCCCAAGTTCTCCGGCCTGCTCTCCTCCGCCCCGTCCCTGGTCGGCAGCGCGCGCAGCATCGTCACGGAGTTCGACGTCTACCAGAAGGAGCTGGCCCGCCTGGTGACGAACGTGACGAAGCTGTACGACGTCACCTCCACGCTCCCCGCCTACGCCCCCGACCCGACCACCATCCGGGTCCTGCACGTCTCCGACATCCACCTCAACCCGGCGAGCTGGAAGATCATCGCCTCGCTGGTGAAGCAGTACAAGGTGAACGTGATCGTCGACTCCGGCGACACGATGGACCACGGCACGGCGGCCGAGAACGGCTTCCTGGACCCCATCGAGGGCCTGGGCGCCCCCTACGTCTGGGTCCGCGGCAACCACGACTCGCGCGTCACCCAGCGCTACCTGGAACGCATGAAGAACGTGCACGTCCTCGACGACGGGCGCGCGACGACCGTCGCCGGCCTGCGTTTCGCCGGCATCGGCGACCCCCAGTTCACCCCCGACCGCTCCACGAAGCCCGGCGCCGAGGCCTCCCAGGAACTGGCCGGCGCCCGCCTCGCCTCCGCCCTGCGCGACCAGCGCGCCGACGGGACCCCCGTGGACGTCGCGATCGCCCACGAGCCGTCGGCGGCCCGCGAGGTCGACGGGGAGGTGCCGCTGGTGCTGGCCGGCCACATCCACCACCAGAAGACGGAGGTCATGAAGTACGGCACCCGGCTCCGCGTCGAGGGCTCGACCGGCGGCAGCGGCCTGCGCGCCGTCGAGGGCGAGCACCCCGACCCGATCCAGGCGTCGATCCTCTACTTCGACCGCGACACCCGCCGCCTCCAGGCGTGGGACGAGATCGAACTGGGCGGCCTGGGGCTGACGACGGCCGAGGTCAGCCGCCACCTGCCGAAGGAGAACCAGCCGGGGGCCACCCCCACGCCGCCCCCCTCCCCGTCCGCCTCCTCCCCCTCCCCCGCTCCCTCCGCGACCCGTGCCCCGTAAACCGTTTTGGCGATCTCTCCCGCCATCCCCTATGCTTCTCACGTCCCCGACGCGCTGAGAAGCGCCCAGGCGGGCCGATAGCCCTCATCGTCTAGCGGCCTAGGACGCCGCCCTTTCAAGGCGGTAGCACGGGTTCGAATCCCGTTGGGGGCACGCAGTACGGTGTGCGACACTTGGCACGTTGGTTCGCACACAGCCACACTTGGTCCTGTGGAGCAGTTTGGAGTGCTCGCCACCCTGTCAAGGTGGAGGCCGCGGGTTCAAATCCCGTCAGGACCGCTGAGGTTTCACGTGAAACCTCGTGGCTGGGTAGCTCAGTTGGTACGAGCGTCCGCCTGAAAAGCGGAAGGTCGCCGGTTCGACCCCGGCCCCAGCCACAACCGCCCGTTCGGGCAGAGACCCCCGTCGATAAATCGGCGGGGGTTTCGCGTTGCGCCCTCCCATACCGCGGCACCCTTCCCACACCGTGGCGCCCTGCCCAGTGATGTTTCTTGATCCGCTCGCGCTCTTGCAGTGGGGGGCCGGGGACGCCGGTTCCCGGATACCCGGGAGGGATCAAGTGCGTTTCAGACATGCCGTAGGGGCCGTGGGACTGGCGATCGCGTGCGCGCTGCCGACGGCGGGGAGCGCGGCGGCCGACGGGACCGGCGGGAGCGCGGGGGTGGGGCGGCTCACCGCCACGGACTACTCCTCGGGCTCCCCCGCTCTGGTCGCCCTCAACCCGTCGAGCGGGGCGGTCACCGCCACCTTCGCCCAGAACGCCGAGGACGGTGTCCTCGCGCCCGGCGGCTCCCAGGTGGCGTACATCGGCCGCCGCGACACCTGCATCCCGCAGCCGGAGGGCGGCTGCGTCTACGCCCGTGACCTGGTCCTCGCCGACGCCGACGGCGGCAACGCGCGCGTCCTCGTCCCGGGCGTCCAGCCCGAGACCGGCGAGGCCCCGTACGTCGGCCACCCCGACTGGTCCCCCGACGGGCAGCACATCCTCTACGACAGCCCGCGCGGCCTGGAGTGGGTCAAGACCGACGGCACCGGCAGCGAATTGCTCACCCGCGGCAGCCTCGGCACCTTCTCGCCCGACGGCCGGACCATCGCCTTCGTGCGGACCACCGCATACCCGACCGAGGACGGCTACGCGTACGGCACGGACGTCCACCTCCTCGACACCGTCACCCGCGAGGAACGCCGGCTCACCGACCGCCGGGACGTCAGCTCCACGCCCGTCGACTGGTCGCCCGACGGCAGCAGGCTCGTCTACGCCACCTCGTACGGCCTCCACAGCCTCGACGTGGCGACCGGCGCCACCACCGACCTGAACAGCGGCTGGCAGGTCCCGCTCTACGGCTTCCGGAACCCGGTGTACTCCCCCGACGGCCGCCGGATCGCCTTCCAGGCCTACGACGGCACGACCGAAGGCACCCGTGTCCACGCCGTCGACGCGGGTGACGGCGGGAACCTGGAACCGCTCACGGACCGGCCCTCGAACCTGACCGACTGGCTCGCCCGGTAGCCCTCGGCCCCGCCCCGCCCTGGGCGTCCGGTGCGCGGACCGGACGCCCCGGGCAAAAGCGTTCGCCACGGAATTCCCGGGGATGAGATCCTGGATCGCGTATGTCTACGCACTCCGCCCCCGCCCTCGGCAGCCTCGCCTCCCGCCTGACCGAGCTGTCCCTGCGTGACGCGCACCGCCTCGGCCGGCGGCTGGAAGGCGCGCGCAAGATCCGCAAGCCGGAGGCCCGTGCCGCCGTCCTCACCGAGATCGAGGCGGACGTCGAGCGGGCCGAGCGGCGCATCGGCGAGCGCCGCGCCCGCGTGCCCGGCGTCACCTACCCCGAGCAGCTGCCGGTCAGCCAGAAGAAGGACGCGATCGCGGCGGCCATCCGTGATCACCAGGTGGTGATCGTGGCCGGTGAGACCGGTTCCGGCAAGACCACGCAGATCCCGAAGATCTGCCTGGAGCTCGGCCGTGGCGTCCGCGGCATGATCGGGCACACGCAGCCGCGCCGGATCGCCGCCCGGACGGTCGCCGAGCGCGTGGCCGAGGAGCTGGACACCCCGCTCGGCGAGGCCGTCGGCTGGAAGGTCCGCTTCACCGACCAGGTGAACCCGGACGCCACCTTCATCAAGCTGATGACGGACGGCATCCTGCTCGCGGAGATCCAGACCGACCGCGAGCTGCGCGCCTACGACACGATCATCATCGACGAGGCGCACGAGCGGTCCCTGAACATCGACTTCCTGCTCGGCTACCTCGCCCAGCTGCTGCCGAAGCGTCCCGACCTGAAGGTCGTCATCACCTCGGCGACCATCGACCCGGAGCGTTTCTCCCGGCACTTCGGCGACGCCCCGATCATCGAGGTCAGCGGCCGGACGTATCCCGTCGAGGTCCGCTACCGGCCGCTGCTGGAGGAAGACTCCGACGACGCCGACCGCGACCAGATCACCGCGATCACGGACGCCGTCGAGGAGCTGATGGCCGAGGGCCCCGGCGACATCCTGGTCTTCCTTTCCGGGGAGCGGGAGATCCGCGACACCGCGGACGCGCTCACCAAGAAGCAGTACAGGTTCACGGAAGTCCTGCCCCTGTACGCCCGGCTCTCGCACGCCGAGCAGCACCGCGTCTTCCAGCCGCACTCCGGCCGCAGGATCGTTCTGGCCACCAACGTGGCCGAGACCTCGCTGACCGTCCCGGGCATCAAGTACGTCATCGACCCCGGGTTCGCCCGGATCTCCCGCTACAGCCACCGCACCAAGGTGCAGCGGCTGCCGATCGAGCCGGTCTCGCAGGCCAGCGCCAACCAGCGCAAGGGCCGCTGCGGCCGTACCTCCGACGGCATCTGCATCCGGCTCTACAGCGAGGACGACTTCGACGCCCGTCCGGAGTTCACGGACGCGGAGATCCTGCGGACCAACCTGGCCTCCGTCATCCTGCAGATGACCGCGGCCGGCCTCGGCGACATCGAGAAGTTCCCCTTCATCGACCCGCCGGACCACCGCAACATCCGCGACGGCGTCCAGCTGCTCCAGGAGCTCGGCGCCCTCGACCCGGCGCAGAAGGACCCGCGCAAGCGGCTGACGGAGACCGGCCGCAAGCTGGCCCAGCTGCCCGTCGACCCCCGCCTGGCCCGGATGGTGCTGGAGGCCGACAAGAACGGCTGCGTGCGCGAGGTCATGGTCATCGCCGCCGCGCTGTCCATCCAGGACCCGCGCGAGCGCCCGGCCGACAAGCAGGCCCAGGCCGACCAGCAGCACGCCCGCTTCAAGGACGAGACCAGCGACTTCCTGGCCTACCTCAACCTCTGGCGCTACCTCCGCGAGCAGCAGAAGGAGCGCGGCTCGTCCTCCTTCCGCCGGATGTGCAAGCAGGAGTACCTGAATTTCCTGCGCATCCGCGAATGGCAGGACATCTACACCCAGCTGCGCTCGGTCGCCAAGCAGATGGGCCTCCACCTCAACGAGGACGACGCCCCCGCCGAGCTCGTCCACCGGTCCCTGCTCGCCGGCCTGCTCTCGCATGTCGGCATGAAGGACGTCAAGGATGGCGCGAAGAACGAGTACTTGGGGGCCCGCAACGCCAAGTTCGCGATCTTCCCGGGCTCGGCGCTGTTCAAGAAGCCGCCGCGTTTCGTGATGTCCGCCGAACTCGTCGAGACCTCCCGGCTGTGGGCCCGCGTCAACGCGAAGATCGAGCCGGAGTGGGTCGAGCCGCTCGCCCAGCACCTGGTCAAGCGCACCTACAGCGAGCCGCACTGGGAGAAGGACCAGGCGGCGGTGATGGCATACGAGAAGGTCACGCTGTACGGCGTGCCGATCGTCGCCCAGCGCAAGGTGAACTACGGCCGGATCGACCCGGAGGTCAGCCGTGAGCTGTTCATCCGCAACGCGCTGGTGGAGGGCGACTGGCGCACGCACCACAAGTTCTTCGCCGACAACCGCAAGCTCCTGACCGAGGTCGAGGAGCTGGAGCACCGCGCGCGGCGCCGGGACATCCTCGTCGACGACGAGACGCTGTTCGACTTCTACGACCGGCGGATCCCCGACCACGTCGTCTCCGGCGCCCACTTCGACTCGTGGTGGAAGCACAAGCGGCACGAGCAGCCCGACTTCCTCGACTTCGAGCGCGAGATGCTCATCAACGAGAAGGCGGGCGCGGTCACCAAGGACGACTACCCGGACTCCTGGCGCCAGGGCAATCTGAAGTTCCGCGTCACGTACCAGTTCGAGCCGGGGGCGGACGCCGACGGTGTCACCGTCCACATCCCGCTCCAGGTCCTCAACCAGGTCACCGGCGAGGGCTTCGACTGGCAGATCCCGGGCCTGCGGGAGGAACTGGTCACCGAGCTCATCCGCTCCCTCCCCAAGCCGATCCGCCGCAACTACGTACCGGCGCCGAACTACGCCAAGGCGTTCCTGGAGAAGGCGGTCCCGCTCCAGGAGCCGCTGACGGTGACCATGGCGCGCGAGCTGAAGCGCATGGTCGGCGTCCCCTTCGAGGCCGAGGACTTCGACTGGTCCAAGGTCCCCGACCACCTCAAGATCACCTTCCGGATCGTCGACGAGCGGCGCCGCAAGCTGGCCGAGGACAAGGACCTGGAGGCGCTCAAGCTCCGGCTGAAGCCGAAGGCGCGCAAGGCCCTGTCCCAGGCCGCGGCGGCCACCGCCTCCCGCCAGGGCGGGCCGTCCCTGGAGCGCGAGGGCCTGACCGACTGGACGATCGGCACGCTCACCCGCGTCTTCGAGACGCGCCGCGCCGGGCAGCCGGTGAAGGCGTACCCGGCGCTGGTCGACGACGGGCCGGCGGCGAACACCGTCTCCGTCCGGCTCTTCGACACCGAGGCCGAGCAGGCCGAGGCGATGTGGAAGGGCACGCGCCGGCTGATCCTGCGCAACATCCCGGTCAACCCAGCGAAGTTCGCATCCGAAAAGCTGACCAACCAGCAGAAGCTGGGGCTGTCCGCGAATCCGCACGGTTCGATCCAGGCCCTGTTCGACGACTGCGCGATGGCCGCCGCCGACAAGCTGATCGCCGACTTCGGCGGCCCGGCGTGGGACGAGGAGTCGTACCGCACGCTGTACGACAAGGTCCGCGCGGAGATCGTCGACACGACCGTGCGCACGGTCGGCCAGGTCCAGCAGGTGCTGGCCGCCTGGCAGGCCTGCGAACGCCGCCTGAAGGCCGTACGGAGCCCCGCGCTGCTGCCGAACCTCCAGGACGTGCGCAAGCAGCTGGACGGCCTGGTGAAGCCCGGTTTCGTGACGGAGGCAGGGATCAAGCGGCTGCCGGACCTGATGCGCTACCTGATCGCCGCCGACCGGCGCCTGCAGCAGATGCCGACGGGCGTCCAGCGGGACACCACCCGCATGGAGAAGGTCCACGAGATGCAGGACGAGTACGCATGGCTGCTGGAGCAGATGCCGCAGGGCCGCCCGGTCCCCCGGCAGGTCCTGGACATCCGCTGGATGATCGAGGAGCTCCGGGTCAGCTACTTCGCCCACGCGCTGGGCACGGCGTACCCGGTCTCGGACAAGCGGATCGTGAAGGCGATCGACGCGGCGGCGCCGTGACGGCGACCGCACGGAGGGTGAGTTCGACCAAGGGGCTCACCCTCCTGTAGAGTCTCTTCTCGCAGCGCAACGCACGAACAGCGCGGCAAATCCTGGTCCTGTGGAGCAGTTTGGAGTGCTCGCCACCCTGTCAAGGTGGAGGCCGCGGGTTCAAATCCCGTCAGGACCGCAGTGAGAGTGAGGCCCGCACCCGAAAGGGACAGCGGGCCTCACTCATGTCACCGCACACACTCCCCTCACCACCCTGTCAAGGTGGAGGCCGCGCCCGCGGCGC
>NZ_JBEXTV010000014.1:11362-58433 GCF_040628835.1 Streptomyces sp. NPDC006134
GCGCAGCCGCGATCGGGTACAGCAAATCCCGTCAGGACCGCAGTGAGAGCGAGGCCCGCACCCGAAAGGGACAGCGGGCCTCACTCATGTCACCGCGTCAGCGGCGGTGGAAGAGCCCGGGTCGGCAGACCCGGGCTCTTCTTCGTGTGCGCGCCGGCCGACGGCGCCCGGCACTCGGCGCCCGGCAGCGGGCGCCCGCGACCAGGGAGGCGCTGGGCGCCCCTCTCGCGGCCTTGACGGCGTCACATTCGCTCGGTACTCCGGAAGCAGGGCCCGCTCTCCGTGCGGCCCCCGGAGGTGGCGTATGGCGGCATCGGCGAGGCACGAGACCCGGGCACTGCTCCGCGCGCACCTGTCGGCCGCGTCGTCGTACCGCCATCTGACGCGCCACTGTCCGATCTGCCACCGCCTGCTGCGGCTGGCGATGGATTCGGCGCCGCAGCCCGCGAGCGGCCCCCAGGAGGCCGGAGAGGACGAAAGTCCCTCCCCGGCGTGACCTTCGCCGGCCCCAACACCCGTACGGCGGTGGGATGCTGGAGGGCGAGCCTCCTCTATCGCACATATGCCAGAGACAACAAGCACCGCGATGTGTGACGGGTGTCACCGCATGAGTTTTTGAAACCGCGGTATTTACACCCCGCCTACAAGCGGTCAATTTAATATGTGCAATTGCACCGGTGTCCTGAGCGGTCGCACAGCCGATCCGACACCCCTCCCCACACTCCGACAAGGACGCTCACAGAGCCGCCCTCGGGCCCGCCACCAGGCACGGAAAGCCCCCGGTCCGGCACAGGAAAGCCCCGCTCCGCACAAAAAAGATCGCGCTGGACCCGGCGGAGTCCAGCGCGATCGACGACGCACCCTCACTGAGGCGAGGGGTCTGTTGGGGCAGACCCCGACGTCGCTTGGAGCTGTGGGTCCGAGCGCTTCGGCAGGTTGGGGGACCTGCCGGTTTGCCCGGTTATGCGGTTGTTCAGGCCTCGCTGCGCTGCTGCGGGATGCCCGCGAGCAGAGCGCGGACCTCGGCCTCGCGGTAGCGGCGGTGCCCGCCGAGCGTGCGGATCGACGTGAGCTTGCCGGCCTTCGCCCAGCGCGTGACCGTCTTCGGGTCGACGCGGAACATGGTGGCGACCTCAGCCGGGGTCAGCAGCGGCTCGGCATCAGGGGTGCGAGCGGTCATGAGCGGCCTCCTCGGGAGAACCGAACCTTCTCGGTTCTTTCCTCTAAATTCTGCACCTTGACCCGCGTTGCCCGAAATGGCGGACGCGAGTCGAGTCGGTTATAGGACGAACGGCTTGTCCTCGGCACTACAACTACACCATCTGTCCAGCCGCGTCGGCCAAACCGATGGAATTGCCCTCCCAGGTGTTCATCAGCGACGGAAGCCGATGGACCATGCCATAGCGGACAGTCACGCCACTGTGACGATCAGTCACAGGGCGATCAGGAGTTACCAGACCCCCCAAAGCGCGCATTGCCGAGATTCCCCCCACAGTGCAGCACATCAGGACGGACGGAGCCCTCCCCGGACTCCTTGTCCTATTTTGGCATGAGGGTGGGCAACGGGCGCAAGGGTGGGGTACGTGCGGTCCGTCACGCTTGAGACAAACGCCCGGATCGGGACCTACGTCCCGTGTTCGGCCCGTGTCCGCCCGGGAGTACTCCGCCTTGACGGAGCATCAGGAACCTCAGAGCGAGGACGAAACCCCAAAACGAGCGTCACGTCAAACGCCCGTTCGCCACCCCCGCGCCGGGGTCAGTTCGCCGACCGCCGGTCACGCACCGCCCGCCACCGCTCCACGAGCCGCCCGTACGCCGCCCCCGCGGCCGCCTCGTCGCCGTGCCGCAGCGCCTCGATGCCCTCGGCCACGTCCGCCGCCGAGTGGTCGTCCTCCAGCTCCCCGGCCGGCAGGGCGTGCACCAGCCCGCCGTAGTCCAGCTCGACGTACGACCGCGGGTGGAACTCCTCCAGCCAGCGCCCCACGTCCACCAGGCCGTCGATCAGCGGCCCGTCGTCCACGGCGTCCCGCAGAGCCCGCAGCGCCCGCGCCACCCGCCGCCGGGCCTGCACCATGGGCGTCCGGTAGCGCAGCACCGGCGGCTCGGCGCCCGGGTCGCCGGAGCCCTTGGCGTACTCCCGCTCCTCGTCGGTGACGAGCACGAACCAGTTGATCGGCACCTGCCAGGTGGAGGTGCGGATCCACGGCCGCGCGTCCGGATTGCGGGCGAGCCAGCGCTCGTAGTCCTGCGCGGCCTGGCGGCGGACCAGCGGGGGCAGCGCCGCGTCCAGGACCGTCGGCGGGAGCTCCCCGGCGGCCTCCTCCAGGGCCTGCCAGCCGCGCAGCCGGGTGCGCCAGGGGCACACGCAGACCACTCCGTCGGCCTCCAGCACGAACGCGTCACCGCTCTCGTGCACCGGCACCACGACCGGAGGGGTGGGCAGCAGGTCGGCCAGGGCGCGGCGGAGTTCGTCCTGGCAGGTGGGCAGGTCGTCACGGCGGGCGTAGCGCGCCCAGTGGCCGCGCTCAGGCTCGGGGAAGGCGGCCAGCGGCTCGTACACGCGCAGGTACGCCGCGTAGGGAACGATCACCGAGGTCACCTTGGGCACGCCTGCTCCCTCCCCCGCGCACCGTCGCGAAAACCTGCGGAACGGCCGCAGGCACGCGGAAAACCCACGCGCATCGTCGCACGGCCGTACTCCGTGCGGAGGTGATCCTGGACACGGTGCGGCGGCGGGGCACCGTCAGGCTCTAATCTCGTGCCACCAGCTCCCGCCACCCCTGGGGGCCGGCCTCCGACCGGCGCAACGTACCGAGGAGTCACCACCGTGACCGACGTAACCGGCGCACCTGCTGACGTACTGCACACCCTGTTCCACTCGGACCAGGGAGGCCATGAGCAAGTCGTGCTCTGCCAGGACCGTGCCAGCGGCCTGAAGGCCGTCATCGCCCTCCACTCCACCGCCCTGGGCCCCGCGCTCGGCGGCACGCGCTTCCACCCGTACGCGACCGAGGCGGAGGCCGTCGCCGACGCGCTGAACCTCGCGCGCGGGATGTCGTACAAGAACGCCATGGCCGGGCTCGGCCACGGCGGCGGCAAGGCCGTGATCATCGGCGACCCCGAGCGGGACAAGACCGAGGAGCTGCTGCTCGCCTACGGGCGGTTCGTCGCCTCGCTCGGCGGCCGGTACGTCACCGCCTGCGACGTCGGCACGTACGTCGCCGACATGGACGTCGTGGCGCGCGCGTGCCGCTGGACCACCGGGCGGTCCCCGGAGCACGGCGGCGCGGGCGACTCGTCCGTGCTGACCGCCTTCGGCGTCTACCAGGGCATGCGGGCCTCGGCCCAGCACCTGTGGGGCGACCCGACGCTGCGCGACCGCACGGTCGGCGTCGCGGGCGTCGGCAAGGTCGGCCACCACCTGGTGGAGCACCTGCTGGCGGAGGGCGCCCGGGTCGTCGTCACGGACGTCCGCGAGGAGGCCGTGCGGCGGATCACCGAGCGGCACCCGTCGGTGCGGGCCGTCCCCGACACCGACGCGCTCATCCGCACCGAGGGTCTGGACGTCTACGCCCCCTGCGCGCTCGGCGGGGCGCTGAACGACGACACCGTCCCGGCACTGACCGCCCAGGTGGTCTGCGGCGCCGCCAACAACCAGCTCGCCCACCCGGGCGTGGAGAAGGACCTCGCCGACCGCGGGATCCTCTACGCGCCGGACTACGTGGTGAACGCCGGCGGGGTCATCCAGGTCGCCGACGAGCTGCACGGCTTCGATTTCGAGCGGTGCAAGGCGAAGGCGGCGAAGATCTACGACACCACGCTCGCAATATTCGCACGTGCGAAGGAAGACGGTATTCCGCCGGCCGCGGCGGCCGACCGGATCGCCGAGCAGCGGATGGCGGAGGCCCACAAGCGCCCGGCGGCGGGCTGAATCCGGGGCCGGGTCCACGGGCTCGATCGCACAAGTGAGCGGTACCCGCCGGTGGGCAGTTGGAGAGAACTCTCACTTTCACCGGCGGGTCGAGCGGGGATAAGTGGTTAAAATCGCGGTTGACCAGCGAGGACAGGGCACCTCGAAGGTTCTGGGCGCGGGCACGTCATGCGGGCGACGTACCGTATGGGCGCGGGCTCAGGTACCGTGGAAGCCCTACGGACCGGCCTCTCCACGGAGAGTCCGTTCCGGATCATGAACGCGTGTCAAGACTCTGGGGCCGTCGAGCCCCGTCGTTGAGGGGGTCGAGCCATGGGGCGCGGCCGGGCCAAGGCCAAGCAGACGAAGGTCGCCCGCCAGCTGAAGTACAACAGCGGTGGGACGGATCTCGCACGCCTGGCCGAGGAGCTGGGCGCATCGACTGCGAACGCGTCGCCGAACGGCGGCGAACGGTTCCAGGACGATGAGCACGACGACGACCTGTACGCAAAGTACGCCGACCTCTACGAGGACGACGACGAGGACGAGGACAGCCAGTCCCCGCAGCAGCGTCGCGGCGCTTGACCTTGCACTGAGCATCAACCCGGTCGGTGACCTCCGTCACCGGCCGGGTTCTGTGCTGCCCGAGCAGCCCGGACCGGGCCGGGCCGGCCGTGGTCCCACCCGCGGGGGCGGGACCACGGAGGCGGCCGGTGCTCAGCTCGCGTAGTCGCCGATCAGGGCGGCGCCCGTCCCGTGGTCGCCGCGGCCGGTGATCTCGCCGGCCACCCAGGACTCCACACCGCGGTCGGCCAGGGTCGCCAGCGCCACGTCCGCCGACTCCTGCGGCACGATCGCGATCATGCCGACGCCCATGTTGAGGGTCTTCTCCAGCTCCAGTCGCTCGACGTCGCCGGTCCTGCCGACGAGGTCGAACACCGGGCCGGGGGCCCAGGTGGAGCGGTCGACGACCGCGTGCAGGCCGTCGGGGACGACGCGGGCCAGGTTGGCGGCGAGTCCGCCGCCGGTGATGTGGCTGAACGCGTGCACATCGGTGGTGCGGGTCAGGGCCAGGCAGTCCAGCGAGTAGATCTTCGTCGGCTCCAGCAGCTCCTCGCCGAGGGTGCGGCCGAGCTCGTCGACGTGCGTCTCCAGGGCCAGGCCGGCCTGGTTCAGCAGGACGTGCCGGACGAGCGAGTACCCGTTGGAGTGAAGGCCGGAGGACGCCATGGCGATCACCGCGTCCCCTTCGCGGATGCGGTCCGCGCCGAGCAGCCGGTCGGCCTCCACGACGCCCGTACCGGCGCCGGCGACGTCGAAGTCGTCCGCGCCGAGCAGGCCGGGGTGTTCGGCCGTCTCGCCGCCCACCAGGGCGCATCCCGCCAGCACACAGCCTTCGGCGATGCCCTTGACGATGGCGGCGACGCGCTCGGGGTGGACCTTGCCGACGCAGATGTAGTCGGTCATGAACAGCGGCTCGGCGCCGCACACCACGATGTCGTCCATGACCATGGCGACCAGGTCGTGGCCGATGGTGTCGTAGACGCCCATCCGGCGGGCGATGTCGACCTTGGTGCCGACGCCGTCCGTGGCGGAGGCCAGCAGGGGGCGGTCGTAGTTCTTCAGGGCGGAGGCGTCGAAGAGGCCGGCGAAGCCGCCGAGGCCGCCGAGGACCTCGGGGCGCTGCGTCTTCTTCACCCACTCCTTCATCAGCTCGACCGCGCGGTCGCCCGCCTCGATGTCGACGCCGGCAGCCGCGTAGGAAGCACCGGAGGCACCGGTGACACCGGTGGGGGTCTCAGACATTGCCTGGGATCTTTCGGGTTGGTGATACGGGGCTGGCGGGGGCCTACGGACGGCGGATGGCGTCCGAGGCGGCCGTGGCGGCGGGCCCGGCGGCCAGCTCGGTCTCCAGCAGCTGCTTGCCCAGCAGCTCCGGGTCGGGGAGCTCCATGGGGTACTCGCCGTCGAAGCAGGCGCGGCACAGGTTCGGCTTGGCGATCGTGGTCGCCTCGATCATGCCGTCGAGGGAGATGTAGGCGAGGGAGTCGGCGCCCAGGGACGTGCCGATCTCCTCGACCGACATGCCGTTGGCGATCAGCTCGGCGCGGGTGGCGAAGTCGATGCCGAAGAAGCACGGCCACTTCACGGGCGGGGAGGAGATCCGGATGTGGACCTCGGCGGCGCCCGCCTCGCGCAGCATGCGGACCAGGGCCCGCTGGGTGTTGCCGCGGACGATGGAGTCGTCGACGACGACCAGCCGCTTGCCCTTGATGACTTCCTTCAGGGGGTTCAGCTTCAGGCGGATGCCGAGCTGGCGGATGGTCTGGGAGGGCTGGATGAAGGTGCGGCCCACGTAGGCGTTCTTCACCAGGCCGGCGCCGAAGGGGATGCCGGACGCCTCGGCGTAGCCGATGGCGGCCGGGGTGCCGGACTCCGGGGTCGCTATGACCAGGTCGGCCTCGACCGGGGCCTCCTTGGCGAGGCGGCGGCCCATCTCGACGCGGGAGAGGTACACGTTCCGGCCGGCGATGTCGGTGTCCGGGCGGGCCAGGTACACGTACTCGAAGACACAGCCCTTGGGCTTCGCTTCCGCGAATCGGGAGGTGCGCAGGCCGTTCTCGTCGATGGCGATGAACTCGCCCGGCTCGATCTCGCGGACGAAGCTGGCGCCGCAGATGTCGAGGGCGGCGGTCTCGGAGGCGACGACCCAGCCGCGCTCCAGCCGGCCGAGGACCAGCGGGCGGATGCCCTGCGGGTCGCGGGCGGCGTACAGGGTGTGCTCGTCCATGAAGACGAGGGAGAAGGCGCCGCGCACCTGGGGCAGCACCTTGGCGGCCGCCTCCTCGATGGTCAGCGGCTTGCCGTCGTCGTCGGCCTGGCCGGCCAGGAGCGCGGTGACCAGGTCGGTGTCGTTGGTCGCCGCGACCCGCGTGGAGCGGCCGTCCTGCTTGGGCAGGTCGGCGACCAGCTCGGCGAGCTGGGCGGTGTTGACGAGGTTGCCGTTGTGGCCGAGCGCGATCGAGCCGTGCGCGGTGGCGCGGAACGTCGGCTGGGCGTTCTCCCACACGGAGGCGCCGGTGGTCGAGTAGCGGGCGTGTCCGACCGCGATGTGACCCTGGAGCGAACCGAGCGAGGTTTCGTCGAAGACCTGGGAGACCAGGCCCATGTCCTTGAAGACGAGGATCTGGGAGCCGTTGCTGACCGCGATTCCCGCGGATTCCTGACCCCGGTGCTGGAGGGCGTAGAGCCCGAAGTACGTGAGCTTTGCGACCTCTTCACCCGGAGCCCAGACACCGAAGACGCCGCATGCGTCCTGGGGGCCCTTCTCGCCGGGGAGTAGATCGTGATTGAGTCGACCGTCACCACGTGGCACGCCTCCGAGTGTAGGCGAGACCGGCCGCTGGTCCGAATGGGGGATACGGGATTCCGGGGGAGGTCACCGGTCGGCGACGGCGCGCACGGTGGTGCCGTTCTCGCTGGTCAGCGTGAGGGTCTGCTGTTCGATCCGGTAGTCGGCCCGGGAGCCGAAAAGCCGCAGGAGACGCTTTTCGGTGTCCATGAGTGAGTCTTCGCACACCCTTCGGGTGGCGACCGCGGCGCCGAGGGTGAGAGAGCCGTCGCGGACGGTGGCCCCGGCGTGCGCGGTGTTGCAGCCGAGGTGGGCGGAGACGGTGTCCTTCGCGTCGTCGAAGGTGAGATGGGCCCGGGTGGCGCCGCCTCCGGGGGCGGTGACGGTCCACTGGGTGCCGTACAGGGGGGCGTCCTGCCGTTTGCTCAGCCGGACGGTGTCCCCGTCCGGCGCGGTGAGCGTCAGCCGGTCGCCGCCGGCGTCGGCCTCGGCGGTGAGCGGACCGGCGGTGAGGGTGCGGGAGAGGGCCTCCTCGACGGCCAGGGGCGTGTCGTCGCAGGCCATTTCGGTGGCCGTGGCGTCGCTGAGCCGGACGCGGTCGCCGTCGACGGCGGCCCGGGCGCTGAACCGGTTGCAGCCGAGGCTGCCCTCCGCCCGGCCGCCGGCGTCGATGCGGACGTGCGCCCGGTCCGGCGCGCGGTGCGTGGTCCCGTCGACGGTGACGCTGTCGACGCTCCAGTGGACGCCGGTCACGGGGGCCTTGCCGGCGTCGGCCGAGGCGCTCCCGCCGCCCGCCTTCTCGCTGCCGCAGGCCGCGGCGAGCGGGAGGAGAGCGGCGGCGGCCACGGTCAGGGTGATGCGCTGCTTCATCCTGTACATGCCGATTCGACGGGAGCGGGGAAGGATCGGTTCCCCGCGCGCTCACGGCTTCTCGCGGGTTCTCGCGGCTCCTCGCGAGTTCTCACGGCTCCTCGCGGGTTCTCGCGGCTTCTCTCTCCCCTCGCTTCTTCTGGCTCTTTCTTCCGCTTCTTCTGGTTCTTCCGCTTCTTCCGCTTCTTCCGGTTCTTCCGGTCTTCACGCCAGCAACGGCAGCAGTTCCCCGAGGTCGGCCCGCTCGCCGCTCGCGCTCACCTTGGCCTCGGCGACCGCGTCCTTCCAGGCCAGCCGTCCGGTGGCGAGCCGGATCCAGGTCAGCGGGTCGGTCTCGACCACGTTGGGCGGGGTGCCGCGGGTGTGCCGGGGCCCTTCCACGCACTGCACGACGGCGTACGGCGGGATGCGCACCTCCGTCGCCCCGCCGGGCGCCTTCGCGGCGAGCGTGTCGGCCAGTAGGCGGGTCGCGGTGGCCAGGGCCTGGCGGTCGTAGGGGACGTCGAGGCCGGGGACGGCGGCGTTCAGGTCGTCGGTGTGGACGACGAGTTCGACGGTGCGGGTGACGAGGTAGTCGGCGAGCGGCAGGACGCCCGCGTTGGTCGGCAGCAGCCTGCCGGCGGGCTGGGTGTCCAGGTGTGCGGTGAAGGTCCGCTCCACGTCGGCCAGATGGGCGTCCAGGTCCGGGTGCTGCTCGGCACGCCGGCGGGCGGTGTCGGCGAGGGCGGGGGCGTGTGCTCCGACGGCGGAGGGCCAGTCGAGCAGCCGCCCGTCCTGCCGGGCGGGTTCGGGCTGGGCGAGCAGCCGGTCCACGACCGTGAGCGCCATCCCGAAGTGCGCGACCAGGTCGCGTACGGTCCACTCGCCCAGGCGCGTGGGCAGGGCGAGCTGCTCGGGCGTGAGGGCGCGGACGGCGTCCCGTACGTGGCCGAACTGGGCGAGCACGGCGGCGCGGGTGCGGGCGGGGTCGTAGCTGCGTGGGCGGCGCTTTCCGGTCGTGGGCATGGGGCGAGCCTATGCGCGGTCACGCGCGGCGATCCTACGTTTTCAGGCGCACCGCGAGCGAGTACAACCGGGTGATCTGGTCGGCGCTGCCGTTGTCGTCGGTGATCAGGTACAGCGGGCGCCAGCCCTTGTACTCCCCGGTGGTCCACTCCTCGCCCACGGCCATGCCCTCCACGTTGTCCACCAGCGGGTTGTCCGGGTTCGAGGCGGGGGTGGCGACCGCTCCGGGGCCGCCGTGCGGGCAGGCGGCCAGGGAGAGGACCGGGGTCTCCTCCGCGAAGACGTCCGTGGGAAGGCCGTAGAGGGAACCGGTGTCCGTCACGTCGCGGGCGCCGTCGAGGGAGACCTGGACGACGCGGACGGAGGTGCCGAGGCCGGCGGTGTACTCGCGCTCCAGGGCGAGGAGACCACCCTCGTCGTCCAGGGCAACCAGCTCGACCAGGTTCATGCCGTCGCCGGCGAGATAGACGTACTGCTGGTCCGGCTCGTAGGACCCGCCGGGCTCGCCCGTGTAGCGCTGAATGCGGATCAGGGGCCGGCCGCGCCGGTCGCCGTCCTTGGCGAGGGGCGCCTCCCAGCCGGCGTAGAGGTGCTTCCCGTCCGGGGAGAGTGCGAGGGACTCGATGCTGCGACCGGTCTGGGCGCTGCCGTCGGGCCAGTACCGCAGGTCCTTCGGGATGGGGAAGTCCTCGCCGATCTGTCTGCCGCCGGCGATGTCGAAGCGGCGGATGGCGGGGCCGGTCTCCGAGGCGATCAGCGCCGTCTTGCCGCCCTCCTCGACAACCAGCGCCTCGCCGTCGTACCACGGGGCGAACTCCTCACCGTTCGCGTGGCGCAGGGTGTGCGCGGTGTCCGCGACGGGGTTCAGGTCGAAAGGGCCGCCGAGGTTGAGGGGGAAGAGCAGGCCGGGGGAGTTGTCGGCGAGCGCGAGCGCCTCGACGCCGTCCTCGCTCTCGCCGACCAGGGCGAGGGAGGAGAGGCCCGCCACGCTCTCGTAGTCGATGTTCTTCTTGTCCAGCGCGTCGGAGTGGTCCAGGAGGACCGCCCGGGGCGTGTCGGCGCCGGGCAGGTGGCCGCCACAGGCGCCGGTCGCGGGCGCGGGGCGCACGGTGCGCCACCAGTCGACGGCCGGGGGCGCGCCGAGGCCGAGGGCGAGACCGGTCGCCGCGGCGGCCAGGGACCACACGAGGGTGCGGACCCGGTGGCGGGGCGGTGGGACGGCGCCGGGGCCGGACGGCGGGGACAGGGGCGGGAGCACCGCCACGTTGCGGACGAAGGCCAGTCCGCCGACGCCGTTGCGGTCCTCGTCCTGGGGCTCTTGCGGCAGCTCGGGCCGCATGGCCGCGATGCGCTTCTTCACCGCCTGGAAGAGATCGTGCAGGCCCAGCATCCCGGGCCCGTCCGGCAGTCCCTGCCGCAGGACGTCCACGAGCGCCCCGGTGAAAACCGTGCAGCGTTTTGGATCGGGGGCGTGCGAGGGGCGGTCCTTCGGGGCGGAGGTCATGACATACGAGCCCTCGACCCCGCGCAGCGTCTCCACCGCCACCTTGCCGCCCTGTGCCCCGCGGTCGGTGCCGGCCATCTCGTTGAGCACCCGGCCGCTGAAGCAGCAGTCGAGGATCAGGACGCGGCGCAGCGCGGGGCCGGTGTCCCGGATGGCCCGGCGTACGTCGCCGGAGCGCACGCAGGTGTCCGGCCGGTCCTCCACCGATCCGGGCAGGGTGAGCAGGAGCTGCTGTCCCTCGTGCCGGTCGAGCAGGCCGTGCCCCGCGTAGTACACGATCAGCGTGTCCTCGGCGAGGAGCGCGGCCTCGCGGATGGGATCGACCAGATCGGCGGGTACGGCCGGATTGGAGACGGTGACGATCCGGTCCTCGGGGATCCCCCAGATCTCGGGGTCGGTGAGCGCGGCCCGCAGTCCCACGAGGTTGTGGCGGACGCTGCGCAGAGAGTCGAGGACCGTGTAGTCGTCCACGCCGATCAGCACGCAGGCGGAGCGGGCGGGGTCGATCCGGGCGGGTGGGTCGGTGGCCGGCGACGGGTCCGCTCCGCCCCGGGGAGTGGTCACGCCTCCGCCTCCCCGGAGCCGTCCGGGACGCCGTCGCCGCGCAGCCTGCGCAGCAGGGTCTCGGCCTCGGCAGGGTCGCCGCCGACGATCTGGACGGTGACCGGTGGCGTCCGGTCCCGGCGGCTCTGCCGCCAGGCGAGGTACGACAGGGGCAGTTGCAGTACCCCGGTCGCGGTGGAGATCACGGCGAGAACCGCCGCGAGGTCGGGACTCATCCGTCCCGGGCTGACGGCGCCGACCCGCTCCAGCCGGATGTGGCCGCGCAGCGACCGGTCGTCCGCGAGCCAGCCGTACAAGGAGTGGAGTTCCCCCTGGTGATCCGGCCCTTCCGGCTCGAACCTGATCCGTAACCGCTCACCCATCGGTCCCCACCCAGGTGTGATCGTCACACGTACGCCCTCGGATCGGCATTCACCACCATGCCCGTCAGGAGGCGTCAGGAAACCCAGGCGACACGGAGACGGACGACGGGCCGCCGCTCCGGTGCGGAGCGACGGCCCGTCCGGGCGTCCGGGCGTGTTTACGCCAGCAGCGCCGGGATCGTCGCCTCGTGGGCGGTGCGCAGCTCGTCCAGGGTGAGCGTGAACTCGCCCTGGACTTCCACCGTGTCGCCGTCGACGACACCGATGCGGGTGGCCGGCAGGCCCCGCGCGCCGCACATGTCGTTGAAGCGGACCTCCTCCGAACGCGGCACCGCGACGATCGCGCGGCCCGCCGACTCGGAGAAGAGGAAGGTGAACGCGTCCAGACCGTCCGGGACGATCAGGCGGGCGCCCTTCTCCCCGAGCAGCGCCGACTCGACCACGGCCTGGATCAGACCGCCGTCGGACAAGTCGTGCGCGGAGTCGATCATGCCGTCGCGGGAGGCGGCGATGAGGATCTCGGCGAGCAGGCGCTCGCGCTCCAGGTCGACCTTGGGCGGCAGGCCGCCGAGGTGGTCGTGGATCACCTGGGACCAGGCCGAGCCGCCGAACTCCTCGCGGGTGTCACCCAGAAGGTAGATCAGCTGGCCCTCCTCCCGGAAGGCGGCCGGCGTGCGGCGGGCCACGTCGTCGATCACGCCGAGGACGGCGACGACCGGCGTCGGGTGGATGGCGGCCTCGCCGGTCTGGTTGTAGAGCGAGACGTTGCCGCCGGTCACCGGGGTGCCCAGCTGCCGGCAGCCGTCCGCCAGACCGCGCACGGCCTCCGCGAACTGCCACATGACCGCCGGGTCCTCGGGGGAGCCGAAGTTCAGGCAGTCGGAGACGGCGAGCGGCTTGGCGCCGGTCGTCGCCACGTTCCGGTACGCCTCCGCGAGAGCGAGCTGCGCGCCCGTGTACGGGTCGAGCTTGGTGTACCGGCCGTTGCCGTCCGTGGCGAGGGCGACGCCGAGGCCGGTCTCCTCGTCGATGCGGATCATGCCGGAGTCCTCGGGCTGGGCGAGGACGGTGTTGCCCTGCACGAACCGGTCGTACTGGGAGGTGATCCACTGCTTGGACGCCTGGTTGGGGGAGGCGACCAGCTTCAGGACCTGGTCCTTCAGCTCCTCGGAGGTCCGCGGGCGCGGCAGCTTGTTCGCGTCGTCGGCCTGGAGCGCGTCCTGCCACTCGGGGCGGGCGTAGGGGCGCTCGTACGTCGGGCCCTCGTGGGCGACCGTGCGCGGGTCGACGTCGACGATCTTCTCGCCGTGCCAGAAGATCTCCAGGCGGTCGCCGTCGGTGACCTCACCGATGACGGTGGCGATGACGTCCCACTTGTCGCAGATCTCCAGGAAGCGGTCGACCTTGTCGGGCTCGACCACCGCGCACATGCGCTCCTGCGACTCGCTCATGAGGATCTCCTCAGGAGACAGGGTCGAGTCGCGCAGGGGGACGTCGTCCAGGGTGACGCGCATGCCGCCGGAGCCGTTGGAGGCCAGCTCGCTCGTGGCGCAGGACAGGCCCGCCGCGCCCAGGTCCTGGATGCCGACGACCAGCTTCTCCTTGAACGCCTCCAGGGTGCACTCGATGAGCAGCTTCTCCTGGAAGGGGTCGCCGACCTGGACGGCCGGGCGCTTGGAGGGCTTGGCGTCGTCGAAGGTCTCGCTCGCCAGGATCGAGGCGCCGCCGATACCGTCGCCGCCGGTGCGGGCGCCGTACAGGATGACCTTGTTGCCCGCGCCGGACGCCTTGGCGAGGTGGATGTCCTCGTGCCGCATCACCCCGATACAGCCGGCGTTGACCAGCGGGTTGCCCTGGTAGCAGGCGTCGAAGACGACCTCACCGCCGATGTTGGGCAGGCCCAGGCAGTTGCCGTAGCCGCCGATGCCCGCGACGACGCCCGGCAGGACGCGCTTGGTGTCCGGGTGGTCGGCGGCGCCGAACCGCAGCGGGTCGACGACCGCGACCGGCCGCGCGCCCATGGCGATGATGTCGCGGACGATGCCGCCGACACCCGTGGCCGCGCCCTGGTAGGGCTCCACGTACGACGGGTGGTTGTGCGACTCGACCTTGAAGGTGACCGCGTAGCCCTGGCCGACGTCGACCACACCGGCGTTCTCGCCGATGCCGACGAGCAGGGCGTCGTTCTCGGGGGCCTTCTCGCCGAACTGGCGGAGGTGGACCTTGGAGGACTTGTACGAGCAGTGCTCGGACCACATCACGGAGTACATGGCGAGTTCGGCGCCGGTGGGGCGGCGGCCGAGGATCTCGACGACTCGCTCGTACTCGTCCTTCTTCAGGCCGAGTTCGGCCCAGGGCAGCTCGACGTCGGGGGTCGCGGCCGCGTGCTCGACCGTGTCCAGAGGCGTCCGGCTCATGCGTTGACCAGCTTCTTGAGGATCGAGGTGAAGAACGGGAGGCCGTCGGTACGCCCGGTACCGATCAGCGGCTCCACGGCGTGCTCGGGGTGCGGCATCAGGCCGACGACGTTGCCGGCGGCGTTGGTGATGCCGGCGATGTCGTTGAGGGAACCGTTGGGGTTGAAGTCCACGTACCGGAAGGCGACCCGCCCCTCGGCCTCCAGCTCGTCCAGCGTGCGCCGGTCGGCGACGTAGCGGCCGTCCATGTTCTTCAGCGGGATGTGGATCTCCTGGCCGGCCGTGTAGTCGGTGGTCCAGGCGGTGTCCGCGTTCTCCACCCGCAGCTTCTGGTCGCGGCAGATGAAGTGCAGGTGGTCGTTGCCGAGCATCGCGCCGGGCAGCAGGTGGGCCTCCGTGAGGATCTGGAAGCCGTTGCAGATGCCGAGGACCGGCAGACCAGCCTTCGCCTGGTCGATCAGGGGCTCCATCACCGGCGAGAAGCGGGCGATGGCGCCGGCGCGCAGGTAGTCGCCGTAGGAGAAGCCGCCGCACAGCACGACCGCGTCGACCTGCTTGAGGTCCTTGTCCTTGTGCCACAGGGCCACGGGCTCGGCCCCCGCGACGCGGATCGCGCGCTGCGTGTCCCGGTCGTCGAGGCTGCCCGGGAAAGTGACGACGCCGATACGAGCGGTCACTTCGCGGCCTCCGCGACTTCCGCCGCTTCCTCGACCCGGACCGTGAAGTCCTCGATCACGGTGTTGGCGAGGAAGGATTCCGCAAGATCGTGGATGCGGGCGAGGGCGGCCTCGTCGACCGGCCCGTCAACTTCCAGTTCGAAACGCTTTCCCTGGCGGACGTCCGAGATCCCTTCGAAACCCAGCCGCGGCAGTGCGCGCTGCACCGCCTGGCCCTGGGGGTCGAGGATCTCCGGCTTGAGCATGACGTCGACTACGACGCGTGCCACTGGCACTCCCGGTGTGTGGTGCTGAGCAGGTTCCTTCAGACTACCCGCACAAAATTTCTACGCGGGTAGAGTTGGAGGAAACTACGTGATCGCGGTCACGATGCGGCGCCGGGGGCACCCCTGAGCGAAAAGATACGGAAAAGATCCCGGACCACACCGTGGCGCCTATTGCGCGCCACCCGCGTGCTCCGTTTCAGTCGGACTTCACATTGCAATGCCGGGCCCTGTACAAATGAAATGCCAATAGCCGATACTTTGCCCAATAACAGGCGAACAGTCGGCATCTTCGCGGCGTCTCGGCACGTCATCGCGGTAGATGCCGCACGAAGGGACCGATATTCGTGGCGCAGCGTGTCGTAGTCACTCTCTTTGACGACATCGACGGCTCGGAAGCGGCGGAGACGATCGCCTTCGGACTCGACGGCAAGATGTACGAGATCGACCTGAACGAAGCCAATGCCAGGAAACTCCGCGAGGCCCTGGAGCCGTACGTGGCGGCCGGCCGCAAGCGGTCCGCCTCCGGCCGGGCCTACCGGCAGACGGAGGTCGCCCCCGACCCGGCGGCCGTCCGCGCCTGGGCCCAGTCGAACAAGATGGACGTGCCCGCGCGGGGCCGCATCCCCAAGAAGGTCTACGAGGCGTTCGCCGCGGCCCGGTGAGCCGCACCGGCCACATCGGCCGACGGCCGGTCATCCGCCCCTCGCGGCAACCGACTTGCGCGACACCCCTGGTGATCAGCTAAAGTCTGGAGCACGCCGAGGGGCGAGCCGAAAGGCCCAGCTCACGGACCATGCGGGTGTAGTTCAGTAGTAGAACATCCCCCTTCCAGGGGGAAGGCGCAGTGTGCGATTCCTGTCACCCGCTCTATGCACCGGTCACGACCACTCCTGTGGATCAGGTAGGCTGGTGCTCGCGCCGATCGGTGAAAGCCGGTCGGAGGCAGTGCGGACGTAGCTCAGTTGGTAGAGCGCAACCTTGCCAAGGTTGAGGTCGCGAGTTCGAGCCTCGTCGTCCGCTCGGGAATGAGACCCCGGTCCTTCAGGGCCGGGGTCTTTTCGTGTGTCCACGGACCGTCCCCCGGCCTCCGCTCCCCGCCCTCGGCCCCCCGTCTTCCGTGGGCAGCCGTCTGACATTTGTCATGCCGGGTGATGACAGCGCGCACTGCCGCCGGGTGCGCTGCGGCGGGAGGCTGAACGGCATGGACACAGGCGAACACGAACACGTGATTGAGGTCACCGATCTGCGGCGTGTGTACGGGGGCGGGTTCGAGGCGGTGCGCGGGGTGAGCTTCTCCGTGCGGCGCGGAGAGGTCTTCGCCCTGCTGGGCACCAACGGTGCCGGCAAGACGTCGACGGTGGAACTGCTGGAAGGGCTGGCCCGGCCGGCCGGCGGCACCGTGCGCGTCCTCGGGCACGACCCGTACACCGACCGGGCCGCCGTACGCCCCCGCACCGGCGTGATGCTCCAGGAGGGCGGCTTCCCCTCCGAGCTGACCGTCGCCGAGACCGCGCGGATGTGGGCGGGCTGTGTCAGCGGCGCCCGCCCGGCGGGCGAGGTGCTGACGCTGGTCGGGCTCGAAGCGAAGGCCGGCATACGGGTCAAGCAGCTGTCCGGCGGTGAGCGGCGGCGGCTGGACCTGGCGCTCGCGCTGCTCGGCAGGCCCGAGGTGCTCTTCCTGGACGAGCCGACCACCGGGCTGGACGCCGAAGGGCGCCGCGACACCTGGGAGTTGGTGCGCGCGCTGCGCGACGGCGGTACGACGGTGCTGCTGACCACGCACTACCTGGAAGAGGCCGAGAACCTCGCCGACCGGCTCGCCATCCTGCACGCCGGGCGCATCGCCGCGTCCGGCACGCCCGCCGAGGTGACCGCGGCCCAGCCGTCCCGGATCTCCTTCGAGCTGCCCGAGGGCTGGTTCGTGGGGGACCTGCCGCCGCTCGGCGAACTCGGCGTGTGCGGGCACGAGGTGGAGGGCCGGACCGTCCGGTTGCAGACGCGCGAGCTGCAGCGGGCCGCCACCCGGCTGCTGGTGTGGGCCGAGGAGGCCGGGGTGGAACTGCGCGGACTGGACGTGCGGTCGGCGTCGCTGGAGGAGGCGTTCCTGGGCATCGCGCGGGAGGCGTCGGCCACCGAGGTGAAGGAGTACGCGGCATGAACGGCACGACCGCCGACGCGAAGGAGTACGCGGCATGAACGGCACGGCCACCACCCCCGCGCGCCGCATGATGGCGCTGGCGCGGGCCGAACTGACGCTGCTGGGACGCAGCAGGGGCTCGCTGTTCGCCATGCTGTTCGTGCCGGCGGTGCTGCCGCTGAGTCTGTACTCGGCGCTGGAGGACACGGACCTCGACCGGGCCGGGCTGACCGTCGGCACGGTCATCCTGCCCTCCGCGATCGGCTTCTCCCTGCTGTTCGCCGTCTACGGGGCGCTCGTCGGCGTCTTCGTCGTCCGGCGCGAGGAGCTCGTCCTCAAGCGGCTGCGCACCGGAGAGCTGCGCGACGCCGAGATCCTCGCCGGGTCCGCGCTGCCGGCCGGCGCCACCGGGCTCGTCCAGAGCCTGCTGCTGGCGGTGGGCTGCACGGTCCTGCTGGACGTGCCCGCGCCGCCCGCGCCCCACCTGGCCGTGACCGGCGTCCTGCTCGGCCTGGTGCTGTGCGCGGCGCTCGGCGCCGTCACCGCAGGCTTCACCCGGACCTCCGAGAGCGCCCAGGTCACCCCGATGCCGCTGCTGCTGCTCTCGATGCTGGGCTCCGGGATGACCGTCCCGCTGGAGATCCTGCCCGACCGGCTCGCGATGGTGTGCCGCGCGCTGCCGCTGACGCCCGTGGTCACCCTCGTCCGCGGGGGCTGGACCGGGGACCTGTCCGCGGGGGAGGCGCTCGGCGCCGTGGGGATGGCTCTGGCCTGGACCGTCGTGGCGGTGTTTGCTGTACGGCGGTGGTTCCGGTGGGAGCCGCGGCGATGACCTGCGGGGAGGGCGGTCGGATGCACAGGCCGGATGTGTGGTGGTGGGGGAAGAGCACACCGGCGAAGGTGGAAACGTACACGCGGTGGTCGCTGTACTCCTTCGCGCTGGTCGAGGTCGGCTGGCTCGGGCCGATGACCTTCACCCATCTGCCGTTCCCGTTCGCCGTGGGGCTGCTGGCCGCGCTGTGCGGGCACGCCGCGCTCGGTGCCGTGACGGCCGCGCGGTCCCTGGACTGGACCCGGGGCCGCCGGGACCAGCCCGTGCGGCTGGTGACGGCCTACGGGGTGATCACCGCCGTGCTCGCCGTCGGCTCGCTCGCCCTGCTCATGCGGGTGCCGGGTGACAACAGCGGCAACTCCACCGCCGTGGTCCTCTTCGTCGGCGTGCTCATGGTCGGCGCCGGCAACGTCACCCTCGGCCTGCGCAGCCGCCGCCGGGTGATCGCCTCGGTGTTCAGCGCCGCCATCGGGGCCGGGACGGCGAGCCTGCCGGTCGGGCTGCCCGGGCTGCCCGCGCTGATCACCGGGCTCACCGTGCTGTTCGCCACCGGCGTCTTCGCCCTCACCGCCTCCTTCTCCGTCTGGATGCTCGACGCCGTCTACGAGCTCGACGAGGCCCGCGAGACCCGGGCCCGGCTCGCCGTCGCCGAGGAGCGGCTGCGGTTCGGGCGGGACCTGCACGACGTGATGGGGCGGAACCTCGCCGTGATCGCGCTCAAGAGCGAACTGGCCGTGCAGCTCGCCCAGCGGGGGCGGCCCGAGGCCGTGGAGCAGATGATCGAGGCCCAGCGGCTGGCCCAGGAGGCGCAGCGGGAGGTCCGGGAGGTCGTGCGCGGTTACCGCCAGGCCGACCTCGGCGCGGAACTCGCCGGAGCGCAAGGCGTGCTGGCGGCGGCGGGGATCGACTGCACGATCACCGGCTCGGCCGACGGGCTGCCGGCTCCGGTGCAGTCGGCGCTCGGCTGGGTCGTGCGGGAGGCGGCGACGAACGTGCTGCGGCACGGCGACGCCCGGCGCTGCACGGTGGGGCTGGAGGTGACGGAGGGGCGTGTGGTGCTCTCCGTGGAGAACGACGGGGTGTCCGAGACGGCCGCCGGCACCAGGACCGGGTCCGGGCTGGCCGGGCTGCGGGAGCGGCTGGCCGGGATCGACGGCACGCTGCGGGCCGGTCCCGACGGACAGGGGTGCTTCCGCCTGACCGCCGAGATACCGCTGCCACCGGCCGCCGAGTCCCCCTCCAGCTCCCCGTCCTCCGTCCCCTCGTCCTCCGTCCCCTCGTCCTCCGTCCCCTCGTCCTCCGTCCCCTCGTCCTCCGTCTCCCCGTCCTCCGTCTCCCGGCCTGTGAACGAGGTCACCGCATGACGCCCTCCCGGCCCGTCCGGCTGCTGCTGGCCGACGACGAACACCTGATCCGCGGCGCGCTGGCCGCCCTGCTGTCCCTGGAGGACGACCTGATGGTCGTCGCCGAGGCGGCCTCCGGGCCCGAGGCCCTGGCCATGGCGCGGGCGCACGTGCCCGACGTGGCCGTCCTCGATCTCCAGATGCCCGGCGCCGACGGTGTGAAGGTCGCCACATCCCTGCGGGCCGAGCTGCCCGGCTGCCAGGTGCTCATCGTCACCAGTCACGGCCGCCCCGGACACCTCAAGCGGGCGCTCGCGGCGGGCGTGCGCGGCTTCGTGCCGAAGACGGTCAGCGCCCAGCGGCTCGCCGAGATCATCCGCACGGTCCACGCCGGAAACCGCTATGTGGACCCGGAGTTGGCCGCCGACGCGATCTCCGCCGGGGACTCGCCGCTGACCGCGCGGGAGGCGGAGGTACTGGAGCTCGCCGCGGACGGGGCGCCCGTCGCGGAGATCGCCGAGCGGGCCGCGCTGTCGCAGGGGACCGTGCGGAACTACCTGTCGTCGGCCGCCACGAAACTCGGCGCGGAGAACCGTCATGCCGCGGTGCGTCTCGCACGCGAGCGAGGTTGGGTATAGTTGCTCTCGCGCCACGGCGCAACGCGGACGTAGCTCAGTTGGTAGAGCGCAACCTTGCCAAGGTTGAGGTCGCGAGTTCGAGCCTCGTCGTCCGCTCCAGTGACAAGCCCCCCGGTTCCGGCCGGGGGGCTTGTTTCGTTCCAGGACAGAAGGGTTGTTCCGCTCCGCGGTCGTAGCGGTCGTGGTGACCGCTACGACCCACGGCCACTACGACCAGCTCAGGCCCGTCAGGCGCTCGTACGCCTCGACGTACTTGGCGCGGGTCGCGTCCACCACCTGCTGCGGGAGCGGCGGCGGGGGCTGCTCGCTCCTGCGGTCCCAGCCGGACTCGGCAGAGGTCAGCCAGTCGCGGACGAACTGCTTGTCGTACGACGCCTGCGGGCGGCCCGGCTGCCACTGGTCGGCCGGCCAGAAGCGGGAGGAGTCCGGGGTGAGGACCTCGTCGGCCAGGACGAGGTCCTCACCCTCGAAGCCGAACTCGAACTTCGTGTCCGCGAGGATGATCCCCCGGTCGCGGGCGATGTCGCGGGCGCGGGAGTACACGGCGAGGGTCACCTGGCGCAGCTGGGCGGCGGTCTCCGCGCCGACCTGGCGGGCGACCTCCTCGTAGGAGACGTTCTCGTCGTGCTCGCCGACCGCGGCCTTGGTGGCCGGGGTGAAGATCGGGGCGGGCAGCTCGGAACCGTCGACGAGGCCCTCGGGGAGGGCGAGGCCGCAGACGGTCCGGGACGCGTTGTACTCGGTGAGGCCCGAGCCGGTGAGGTAGCCGCGGGCCACGCACTCGACCGGGACCATCCGCAGGGACTTGCAGACCAGGGTGCGGCCGGCCCAGTCGGCGGGGGCTCCCTCGGGCAGGTCGGTGCTCAGGACGTGGCTGGGGACCAGGTCGGCGAGCTGGTCGAACCACCACAGGGAGAGCTGGGTGAGGATGCGGCCCTTGTCGGGGATCTCGGTCGGCAGCACCCAGTCGTAGGCGGACATGCGGTCGCTGGCGACCATGACGAGGTCGCCCGCCTCGTTCCGGTACAGGTCGCGCACCTTGCCGGTGTGCAGATGCACCAGACCCGGAACCTGGATCGGCTCGGGCTTTTCGACGAATCCGGACACGGTTCCTCCCCGTGGTTCTGTCCAATGAGTCGATTCTCCCGTATGCGGGGACGACCGGGCCCAGTGGGTCCGTCCGGGGGCGCGGGTGGGGGTGGATGGGGGTGGTGGGACGGGGGAGACAGGTCAGTCCCGTTTGCAGATGCGGTCCAGGAGGTTCGCGGTGGCGCGCTGGATCCGCAGGTCGACGTGGTCGGGGCGGTCCAGGGCCGGGGACCACGCGAACGTCCCGGACGCGAACACCCAGGCGCCGGACGGGGCGCGGTACAGGGACGTCTCCTGGTGCCGGCGGATGCCGTCGACGTCGGTGTACGGGGAGTGGGCGAGCAGGATCCGCTCGTCGTGCTCCGGCAGCGGGGTGCGCGGGAAGTAGCGGTCGGCCTCGCCCGCCACGAGGCCCTCGATCTCGTCGCCTTCGTGTGCGCCGGTGGCCTCCCACAGCCAGTGGTCGGCGTTGCGGACGATCAGCGGGTGCGGCTCGGGGACGCGGCCCGCGTACTGGATGCCCAGCAGCTGCTGCTCCGCCCGGTCGATCTCCCGCCACAGCGCCGGGCGCCCCGGGCCTTTGCGTTTGCGGCAGGTCAGCAGGCGGTCGGGGACACCGGACGGGGACGGGGACAGCTCCACCTGCCAGTACATGGTGTTGGCGGAGAGGAAGACGAGCGAGGTGCCGTGCTCGCGGGCGAGTTCCACGGTGCGGCGCATGGGCACGGACCAGTACTCGTCGTGGCCGGGGAAGACCAGGCCCCGGTAGCGGGTGGGGTCGATCCGGCCGGAGTGCAGGTCGCGGGCGTCGGCGTAGGCGAGGTCGTAGCCGTAGCGCTCGGCGAAGCGGATGAAGTCGTAGGCGTGGCCGACGTGCAGGGGCAGGCCCGCGCCCGCGTACGGGCGGTCGAAGGAGACGGTCGTCGCGGCGTCCGCCTCGCCCAGCAGGCGGCCGTCCTCGTCCCAGGCGTGGTAGAGGCTCGCGCCGGTCCGGCCGTCCTCGGGGTACAGGTTGTACGCCTGCCAGGTGATGTCCGGCAGGACGAGCAGCAGGTCTGCGGGGTGGGCGTCGCGGACCGTGAAGGGGACGTGGGAGCGGTAGCCGTCGGCCGTGGTGAGGACGGCGACGTACGCGCCGTCGTTCCAGTACGACGGGATCTGCAGCCGCCAGGACAGCCACCAGTGGTGGCAGGAGACCGTGCGGTCGGCGGTGAGCGGCGCCGGCTGCACGATCCCGGACAGGCGCGGACTGGTGGTGATCTTCGCGGCGCCGTCGCCGCCGTAGTGGCCGATGCGGTAGACGTCGACGCCGAACTCCTGGGGCGGGTCGACGGTGATGTGGAAGTCGATGGCCTCGCCGGGGGCGACCGCGCCGGTGGAGGTGAACCCCTTGATCTGCCGGTGGACGTCGTCGGCCGCACGGGGGCCGCCGGTGGGGCGGTGGGCGGGGCGCTGGGCGGGGATCCTCCTGGTGCCGCCCGCCGGGGCGGGGTCGGGCTCCGGGTCCACGTACCAGGGGACGACCTGGCCGGTGTCGCTGAAGTACGTCTCGCCGCCGCGCAGCCAGGGGACCGGACCTTGCCCGAAGGGATCCGTCACGGCATGCGCGAGTGCTCCCGACTCCCAGCGGCGTACGTGCTGCGACCCCATGGGTCGTTCCCCTCCCTCTTGCCCCGTGTCGTGCGGTGTCGTGCGGTGTGCGGTGTGCGGTGTGGTCTGTGGCAGCCGGTGCGGTGCGTGGGGGTGGTGCGGTGCGTGGTGCGGCTGCGCAGTGCGTGGTGCGGCTGTGTGGTGCGTGGTGCGGCTGTGTGGTGCGTGGTGCGGTCCGGTCGCCGGGCGGGTCCCGCTGTCGTATGTCGGGCGCCTTTGCCACGACGGCTACCACTCCCCAGCACATCACATTTCGCACGTGCGTTGTCACTATTTGTTGTGAACCGGCCGAAAGTGGAACTGACGGATCCGAATAGTGAGACCGTCGGCTCCGGCCGAGGGCGGCCGGGATCAGACCAGTCGCACCGGCTTCTCCGGGCGTATGCCGAGGTCGGTGAGCCAGGCTCGCAGGGGAGCCGGGTCTCCGCTCTCGACCAGGGTGAGGACGCGGGGGGCGAGATCGGACACGCGTTCGCCATCGATGCGGAGGACCGGGCCGTCGAGCCAGTCGAGCCCCGGAACGGCGCCGGCGGTGTCCATCGCCGCGCAGCAGACCATCGCCGTGATGTGGTCGGTGAGCAGATCGCGGGCCGCGCGCGGGGGCTGGAGCGGGAAGAGGGGCAGCGGACGGTCGTCCCAGAGGACGGTGTCGGGGCCGGACGCACCGGCGGGGGGTTGGCCGGGAGGTGCGGAGGGCCGGGACTCCGCCTCCTCGCGGGCCAGCTCGGCACTGAGCCGGGCGGCGAGGGCGGCGCTGCGGGCGGTGGTGCCGGAGAGTTCCTCGTCTTGGTCGGCTCCGTCCGCCGGGGCGGTTCCATCCGCCGGGGCGGTCTGGTTCTTCGGTTCGGCCTGGGGCTGTGGGGTGGTCCCGGGCGCCGGGGTGGTCCCGGGTGCCGGGGTGGTCCCGGGT
The DNA here is from genome assembly GCF_040628835.1 of Streptomyces sp. NPDC006134. NCBI lineage: Bacteria > Bacillati > Actinomycetota > Actinomycetes > Kitasatosporales > Streptomycetaceae > Streptomyces > Streptomyces sp. NPDC006134. The sequence goes on from NZ_JBEXTV010000014.1 coordinate 34,889, forward strand.
GCCGGGGTGGTCTCGGGTGCCGGGGTGGTCTCGGGTGCCGGGGTGGTCTCGGGTGCCGGAGCTGTTTCCTCATAGAGGGCTGCCGGGTCCGTCAGGTGGTCGATGACGCGGGCCAGGGTGGGGCCGTCGGACGGTGGTGCGGTGGCGGTGCGGCGGACGCCGAGGGCGTCCAGGACGCGGTGGAGGCGGGTGGCGTCCGTGCGCCAGGCGCGGTCGACGACCTCCTCCGGATACGCCTGCCACTCCACCGGTGACCAGTCCGGCCCGGGCTCGGCGGGGCCGCCGTGGAAGAGGCGCGCGGCGAGGAGGGAGACCGCCTCGTCCACCGCGCCGGGCTCCTCCAGCAAGTCACAGGCGGGACGCTCGCCCAGACGGGAGGCGAAGCCCTCGGCCAGGCGGTCGCGGCGGGACAGTTCGGTGAGCGCCGCGACGACCCCGACGTCCAGCCGGGAGGGCCAGCGGCCCATTCGCCAGGCGGGCAGCGCGACCTTCGTCAGCAACCGGTCCCAGCCCGCGTACGCCAGGCCCACCTGCTCCTGGGCGACGATCCGCAGCCCGTAGTCCACGGCCTGTGCCCGCTCCGCCGCGGCCGCCGCGACCCCGCGTTCCATCTCGGCGGCGTGGCCGCGGCAGCTGCGCAGCAGCAGGCGGGATATCCAGCCGACGCCCGCGTACACCGCGCGGGAGAGCGGGAAGCGGCTGTGCGTGGAGGCGATCGCCACCGCCGCGTCCAGGCCGCGCACGAAGCGCCGGGCCGCGGCTATGTCGGGGTGCGCCGACGGTCCCGTACCGGCGACGACCGGGGCGAGTACCGCACGCAGTTCGCCGACGCGCATCCACCACAGGAAGGGGGAGCCGATGACGAGGACGGGAGCGGCGGCGGGCCGGTGGCGGGAGCGTCCGGCCGGGCCCGCCATGTCGTCGTGCTCCTGCGGGGGCGGAAGCGGGGGCCCGTGGGCCGGATGGGTGCGGTCCTCCAGCCAGCTGTCGCAGTCCGGGGTGAGCGCTATCGCGGACGGGGCGGGCACGTCGAGCCGGTCGGCGAGGTCGCGCACCATCCGGTACAGGTCCGGGGCCGACTCCTCGGCGACCGGAACCGTCGGGCTGACGGCGGGTCGGGCGCGGGCGACGAGCAGGGCGATACCGGCCGCGGCGAGGAGGACGACGGCGGCGACCGCGGTCACGGTCCAGCGGGCGGCGTCCCAGCCCCCGCCCACGAAGTGCCCCGTCGCACCACCGGCGAGCAGGATCACGGCGGCGGCAGCGGGCAGCAGGGCGACGGCCACGGCCCGGCTGCGGATGCGCAGCACGGCCAGCGCCCGGGAGCGCGCGGCCTGCGCGCCCTGTTCCTCCACGCCCGTACCGGTCATGGCCGGACCTCACCCCCTCCCTGCCTGTCGTGACGCTGTCCTGGTGGTGCTCACTCCCCCACTGTGGCACCCGCCACTGACATCGCAATGTCGGTGGGCCAAGTGCCGGAACACTTGCGCGGCACCCTAGTTGGGGCCTCGGCGCCCGTCAGCCGGATGGGGCATTGGTCACTCGATGGAATGGCTTTGGGGAAAGGTGGGTGACGGACGGCAAAGGTCAGGCCCCGGCTCCTGAGCTCGGGGCTCAGGAGCCGGGGCCTGCCGGGTCCGGTGTCGATCGGAGGGGCCGGGTCCTTGGGGGCCTGGTGACCTCGGGGCCTGGTGGCCGCAGGGCCTGGTGGCCGCAGGGCCTGGCGGTCTCGGCCTATGCGTCGGCTGCCGCCTCCGCCGCCTTCGCCGCGATGTCCGTGCGGTGCTGGGAGCCGTCGAGGCGGATGCGGGAGACGGCCCGGTAGGCGCGGTCGCGGGCCTCGGTGAGGTCCTTGCCGGTGGCCGTCACGGACAGGACGCGGCCGCCCGCGCTGACGACCGCGTCGCCCTCGCGCCGGGTGCCCGCGTGCAGGACGTACGCGTGCGGGGCGTCCTGCGCCGCGACCTCGTCCAGGCCGGTGATCGGGTCGCCGGTGCGCGGGGTGCCGGGGTAGTTGTGCGAGGCGACGACCACGGTGACCGCCGCCTCGTCGCTCCACCGCAGGGGCTCCAGGTCGGCGAGGTTGCCGGTGGCGGCGGCCATCAGCAGGCCGGCCAGCGGGGTCTTCAGCCGGGCGAGCACGACCTGCGTCTCGGGGTCGCCGAACCGGGCGTTGAACTCGATCACGCGCACGCCGCGAGAGGTGATCGCGAGACCGGCGTAGAGCAGCCCGGAGAACGGAGTGCCGCGGCGGCGCATCTCGTCGACGGTCGGCTGCAGGACCGTCTCCATGACCTCGTCGACCAGCTTCGGGTCGGCCCACGGCAGCGGCGAGTACGCGCCCATGCCGCCGGTGTTCGGGCCCTCGTCGCCGTCGAGCGCGCGCTTGAAGTCCTGGGCGGGCTGGAGCGGACGGACCGTCTCGCCGTCGGTGACGGCGAACAGGGACACCTCCGGGCCGTCGAGGTACTCCTCGATGACCACCCGGTCGCAGGCCGCGGCGTGCGCCTTGGCCGCGTCGAGGTCGGAGGTCACGACGACGCCCTTGCCGGCGGCGAGCCCGTCGTCCTTGACGACGTACGGGGCGCCGAAGGCGTCGAGGGCCGCGTCGGCCTCCTCCGGGGTCGTGCAGACGTACGAGCGGGCGGTGGGTACTCCGGCCGCCGCCATGACGTCCTTGGCGAAGGCCTTGGAGCCCTCCAGCTGCGCGGCCTCCTTGGAGGGCCCGAAGACCGGGATGCCCGCCTCGCGTACGGCGTCGGCGACCCCGGCGACGAGCGGTGCCTCCGGACCGACCACGACCAGCTCGGCACCGAGCTCGGTGGCCAGCGCGGTCACGGCCTTGCCGTCGAGGGCGTCGACCTGGTGCAACTCGGCGACCTCGGCGATACCGGCGTTGCCGGGTGCGCAGTGCAGCGCGGTGACGTCGGGGTCGAGGGACAGGGAACGGCACAGGGCGTGTTCGCGGGCGCCGCTGCCGATGACGAGGACCTTCACGGGGTCAGCCTAACGGCAGGGGGGCGGCACGGTTTGTGCGGGCCGCCGAGGGGGTGAGGGACGGTTGTTTGTGGGTTCCTCCGAGGGGGTGGCTCCCGTCTTCACCCCCGGCCCGTCTCCTCGCCCGTCCGCTACTCGTGCGCGATCTCCTCCACGACCGTCGCGCCCAGCTCCCGCACGATCAGTTCCTTGCCGGAGAGGGCCGACTCGTCGAGGTCGGGGTCGTCGTCCTCGGGGATGTCGTCCTCGGGGGAGACGGGGGGCGGCTCCGGCGCCGGGGGCACGGGGGCGGGGGCGGCGGCACGGGAGGAGGCGGGTGCCGGCGCCGGCGCGGGTGCCGGGGACGGCGACGGGGTCGACGACGGGGAAGGGGAGGCCGGCCGCTGTGCGGACGAGGGCGCGCCACCGCCGTAGCCGCCGTAGCCGCTGCCGCCGCCCGGGGCGGCGCCGCCCGTGCCGTGGCCGCCGGTGAAACCGGAGGGACCGGCGGTCGGCGGCGGTGCCGAGCCGCCGGAGGGGTCGACGACCGCCTCGATCTTCCACTGGACGTGGAACTGCTCGGCCAGCGCCTGGCGCAGCACGTCCTCGCTGCCGCTGCTCAGGAAGTTGTCCCGGGCGCCGGCGTTGACGAAGCCGAGCTGGAGGGTCGTGCCGTCGAAGCCGGTCACCTGGGCGTTCTGGCTGAGCAGGATCCAGGTGAACCGGCGGCGGTTCTTGACCGCCTCCAGGATGTTCGGCCAGAGCGAGCGGGGGTCGACGCCGCCGCCCGGGGGCGGGGAGGCCGGGGCGGCCGGGCCGGCCGGCGGCACGGAGGCGGGGACGGACCGGGAGGCGGGAGCGGGCGAGGTGGGCGAGCCGGGCGCCGGGGGCTGCTGCCCGCCGCCCGCGGGCGCCGCCGTCGGCCAGCCGCCGGGCCGGCGTCCGCTGCCTGCGGCGGCGGCCGTGGGCCAGGCACCGGGCACGGGGGCGGCCGCGGCCGGTGACGCGGCGGCGGGAGCAGGCGCAGGGGCAGGAGGTGCGGGGGTGGCAGGGGCAGGGGCGGGCGCGGCCGGCGCGGAGGCGGCCGGCGCGGGTACGGCAGCGGCCGGCGGCCGGGAGGTCTGCCCCGCGGCGGAGGCCGGCACGGCGGCACCGACGGCCGGTGCACCGGCCGCACCGGGACCGGTGGGCGTGGCGGCAGCCGCCGCACCCCCGGCACCGGCCGGCGCGCCGGAAGCGCGCACCGCCGCCCGGGCCGCGGCCGGTCCGCCGCCCGGCGGAACCGGAACGGCGGCGTCGCCCGCGTGGGCCTCGGGACCCGGCACGTACCCCATCGCGGGGGCACCGGCGCCCGCGGAGAAGTGCACACCGCGCTCGATCCGGTCGAGGCGGGCCATCACCGACCGCTCGTCGCCGTAGGCCGCCGGCAGCAGCACGCGCGCGCAGATCAGCTCCAGCTGGAGACGGGGAGAGGTGGTCCCCCGCATCTCGGTGAGCCCTTGGTTGACGAGGTCCGCGGCGCGGCTCAGCTCGGCGGCGCCGAAGGACCGCGCCTGGGCCTGCATCCGCTCGACGACGTCCGCCGGGGCGTCGATGAGCCCCTTCTCCCCCGCGTCCGGCACGGCGGACAGGATCACCAGGTCGCGGAGGCGCTCCAGCAGGTCGGCGACGAAGCGCCGCGGGTCGTTGCCGCTCTCGATGACACGGTCGACGACCTCGAAGGCCGCCGCCCCGTCCCCGGAGGCGAACGCCTCGACGACGGAGTCCAGCAGCGAGCCGTCCGTGTAGCCGAGCAGGGCGGTGGCCATGGCGTACGTCACACCCTCGGCACCGGCGCCCGCGAGCAGCTGGTCCATGACGGACATGGAGTCTCGTACGGAACCGGCGCCCGCCCGCACGACGAGCGGGAGCACGCCGTCCTCGACGGGGATCTTCTCCTGCTCACACACCTGGGAGAGGTAGTCCCGCAGGGTGCCGGGCGGCACGAGCCGGAAGGGGTAGTGGTGGGTCCGCGACCGGATGGTCCCGATGACCTTCTCGGGCTCGGTGGTCGCGAAGATGAACTTCAGGTGCTCCGGCGGCTCCTCGACGACCTTGAGCAGGGCGTTGAAGCCGGCCGACGTGACCATGTGGGCCTCGTCGATGATGTAGATCTTGTACCGGCTGCGGGCGGGGCCGAAGAACGCCTTCTCCCGCAGGTCGCGTGCGTCGTCCACACCACCGTGCGAGGCGGCGTCGATCTCGATGACGTCGATGGAACCGGGGCCGTTGCGCGCCAGGTCCCGGCACGACTGGCACTCGCCGCACGGCGTCGGCGTGGGACCTTGCTCACAGTTCAGGCAGCGGGCCAGGATCCGCGCGCTCGTCGTCTTGCCGCAGCCGCGCGGACCACTGAACAGGTACGCGTGATTGACCCGGTTGTTCCGCAGCGCCTGCTGCAGCGGGTCGGTGACATGCTCCTGCCCGATGACCTCGGCGAAGGACTCCGGGCGGTAGCGGCGGTAGAGCGCGAGAGACGACACGCATACGAGGTTATAGGCGCCCGCCGACAACCGGCCGGGCCTCGGCTCCGCCCCTGGTCAGGGGCTTGGCCGCGTCCCGGCCGACCGCTTGGCCGCCCCCTCGGCCGACCGCCCGGCCCGACGTCCGGTCCGGAGTCCGGCCCGACGTCCGGTCCGGAGTCCGGTACGACGTCCGGTCCGGAGTCCGGTACGACGTCCGGTCCGGAGTCCGGTACGACGTCCGGTCCGGAGTCCGGCCCGGGACCCGCCCTGCCCGGCCCGCCTGGCCCGCCTGGCCCGCCGGGTCCGGCCCAGGAAAGGCCCAGGAAAGGCCCCCGGGAACGAAAGCGCCCCCCACGCACCCGCCAGAGCCAACCTACCCTTGCTGCCTTCCGGCCCTGGGGGAGTTCAGTCAGATAGCGCCGCGTGAGGGGCTGCGCTCAGGTTACCCGATTCCACGGGCTCGGAACGAGTTCGCGAGCACTCCCCAGCGTCATGTAATGTTCTCGACGGAGGATTCGCCTAGAGGCCTAGGGCGCACGCTTGGAAAGCGTGTTGGGGGCAACCCCTCACGAGTTCGAATCTCGTATCCTCCGCAGCCGCCCGAACAGGCGGAATGACGAGCCGGATCGCTTCTCGCGATCCGGCTCGTCTTCGTATGCGGCGAATCCTGCGTATGCGACGTATGAGGTGGTGGTCGTGCCCGGTCCCGCCCGCCCGGTCGCGAGCCCTGCCCGAGAGGGGCGGGGTTCCGCTCCTCTCCGGTCGGTTCCTCGGGGCCGGCGGAAACAGGGACAGCATCTGCCGCCATGCCTCGCCGAGGACCACCAGGTCGCACCAGGAACCGTCCGTGAAGTGGAACCGGAGGGTGGCCTGGCCCGGCGTGCCCCCGGTCCGTTCAGGGTGCCCGACGCCCCGGACCCGCTCCCTCGGCCGCCTTGAGGCGCGGCTGCTCGCGCGTCGGGGCAGGGGTGCTCGTCTCGATCCGCCGGTCGTACGGCGCTTCCGCACACCGGTCCCGGGCCAATTCCCCTGTAGCTTGCGGTGGTTCGCCGGTCCTCCTCGCCCACGGGATCGAGAGACATCGGGGAGCACGGAGAACACGGGGAGCACGGGGAACACCAGGGAAGGGAGCGGGGCGTGCCGCATGTGCTGGATCTCTGGCGTCGGCAGCTGGGGAAAGTACCCGAGTCGGTCTGGGAGCGTACCGAGCTGGAGGTGCTGATCCTCGCGGACAACGGGCTCACGGACCTTCCGCCGGAGATCGGCCGGCTGCTCCGGCTGACCACCCTGGACCTCGGGCACAACCACCTCGCCTCCGTCCCCGACGAACTGGGCGACCTGGTCGGTCTGAGCGGCTGCCTCTACCTGCACGACAACCGGTTGTCCCGGGTCCCGGACTCCCTGGGGAACCTGACGCGGCTGTGCTACCTCAACGTCGGCGAGAATGCCCTCACCGCCCTGCCCGAGACCGTCGGCCGGATGACCGGGTTGGTCGAACTCCGGGCGCAGCACAACCGGCTGACCACCCTGCCCGACGGCATCGGGAACCTTCGCGAGCTGCGGGAGCTGTGGCTCCGCGGCAACGTGATCGTCGATCTGCCGCCGTCCGTGGCCGGTCTGCGCGAGCTGCGTCACCTGGATCTGCGGGAGAACGCGCTCACCGAACTGCCCCGGGCGCTGGCCGGGCTGCCCCGGCTGCGTCAGCTCGACGTACGCGGCAACCGTCTGACCGGGCTGCCGGACTGGGTCGCCGACCTGCCCTCGCTGGAGAAGCTGGACCTGCGCTGGAACGCGTGCGAGCCCTCCCCGGCGATGATGTCCGAGCTGCGGCGGCGAGGGTGCTTCGTGCTGCTGTGAGCAGGGCTCCGGCCGGTCCGGCCGGTACGACCCCTTCTCCCCGGCCGGGTGACTCCGGGGTGCGGCTCGGTGCGGAGGGCTCTTCACTGGGAGGGCTGAAGGCTGGAGGGGCCGGAGGAGGTGGCGCGCACGCGGTGCCGTGCCTCCGGGCGTCCCTTCGACTCCGTGGAGGCGAGATGGCCGGACACCGGGCACGCCGGGTGGTGGGTGCCGCCCCGGTGGTGGGCGCCGTGGTGCTGTCGCTCCTGCTGGCCGGCTGCGCCGACGGGGGCGACGACCGGTCCGAGGAGCCCGCCGACGCCGCCAGCCGGGCCGCGTCGGCCGCGTCCTCCCTGGCCTCGGAGGCGTCGGACGTACTGGCCTCGGCGACGGCGGAGGCGGGGCGCAGGATCGAGGAGATCACCGAGGGCATCGACGTCAGGGACGACGTACGGCTCGGCACGCCGCGCACCGACGGTGACGGGCGGGTCGCGGTCGAGGTCACCGCCCGCAACACCACCGGCTCGGCGAAGTCCTTCGTGGTGCAGATCCACTTCACCGACCCGGACGGCAATCTGCGCGACACCGTCGTCGTCACCGTCCCCGACGTCCCGGCCGGGCGGTCCGGCCGGGCCACCGCCCGCAGCACGTACGGCCTGTCGGAAGACGTGCGCGCGAAGGTGGCCCGGGCGGTGCGCTACTGAGCGGGTGAGGGCGGTGGTCCGGGGGCCCCTTGTCGGGGGCCCCTTGTCGGGGGCCCCTTGTCAAGGGCGGGGCGGCGGGGTAAAGCGTTGTCCGACGGCCCCGTGGGCCCGGCCGGGCGGTCCGGCCCCGGGGAGCCGTCTTCCGTCCGAAGCGACCGACGTCCGTCCGTCCGATCGGAGGTGTGCCGCAGTGATCACCGAGCTTGCCGTGGAGCGTGTCGAGTTCACCTGTGGGTCGTGCTGGCACCGCTGGAGCGCCGACTACGACGTCCAGCGCTACCTCGACGGCCACGGGGACGAGTGGGAGTACTTCTCCCGGGACAACGCCGCCGTACCCTCCCCGTACACCCCCGAAGGGGCGCCCCCGTGCCCGTACTGCGGGCGGCGCTGGGTCGGCCGGCTCGTGGCGCGGCGGCCCGTCCCGCTCTCCGGGACCCCCGACGCCCCCCGCAGCCGGGTGCCGGCGGAGGGCACCCACCGCCCCGAGCGGCACGCGGCGCCGTTGCTGGAGTCCGCCGGTCATCCCCAGCCGGCTCCCGGCGCCCCGGAGCCGAGCGGCTGACGCGCCTGACGCGCTTGATGCGCCTGACGGCCGGTGGGGCCGGGGCGGCCCGCCCCCACCGGCCGCCGGCGGGTCCCGGCCGGCCTTACAGGGCCAGCCAGGCCGTCGTGTCCGGTCCCAGCCGTCCGTCCTCCAGGGGCACGCTGGTCAGCAGCACCTCCCCCGCGGGCAGCGGCACCGTCCTGCCGGACAGGTTGGCGACGCAGCGCCAGCGGTCGGAGCGGTCGAACCGGAGTACGCCCCGGGGCTCGTCGTCGGACCAGGTCAGCGTCTCGCCGTCGAGCAGCTTGCGGCGCAGCCGCAGGGCGGTGCGGTACAGCTCCAGGGTGGAGCCCGCCACCCCGTCCTGGGCCTCGACGGCGTACGCGGCGAAGCCGGGTGGCTGCGGCAGCCAGGAACCGCCCGGTCCGAAGCCGTACGACGGTCCGGTCGTCGTCCACGGCAGCGGCACCCGGCAGCCGTCGCGGCCCTTGCGGACGTGGCCGGTCTGCTCCCAGATCGGGTCCTGGAGGACGGCGGTGGGCAGGTCGGCGACCTCGGGCAGGCCGAGTTCCTCGCCCTGGTAGAGGTAGGCCGAGCCGGGCAGGGCCAGCATCAGCAGGGTCGCGGCGCGGGCCCGGCGCAGGCCGGCCGCCTCGCCGATCTCCGGGGCACGGCCGCCGGACAGCAGCCAGGCGTTGTCGTCCGTGCCCGGCGGCAGCATCAGGCGGGAGGTGTGGCGGACGACGTCGTGGTTGGACAGCACCCAGGTCGCCGACGCCCCGGCGGCCGCCGCGTCGGCGAGCGACCCGGTGATGACGCGGCGCAGTTCGTCCGCGTCCCAGCTCGCTTGCAGGTACTCGAAGTTGAACGCCTGGCCCAGTTCGTCGGGGCGGGCGTACAGCGCGCGGCGGGCGCCCGGCACCCATGCCTCGGCGACGGCCATGCGGGGCGGGGCGTAGGCGTCGAGGATCTTCCGCCAGTCGCGGTAGATCTCGTGGACCTCGTCGCGGTCGTAGAAGGGGTGGGTGCCCGGCTCGAACCCGGTCAGCGCCTCCTCGCGGCTCAGCTCGGGGGCGCCCAGGTCGCGCAGCGGCTCGCTCAGGTCCTTGGCGAGGGCGTGGGCGACATCGACGCGGAAGCCGTCGACGCCGCGGTCGGACCAGAACTTCAGGGTGGTGCGGAAGTCGGCGCGGACCTGTTCGTTCTCCCAGTTCAGGTCGGGCTGCTCGGGGGTGAACAGGTGCAGGTACCACTGCCCGTCGGGCACCCGCTGCCAGGCGCTGCCGCCGAAGACGGACTGCCAGTCGGTGGGCGGGAGCTCGCCGCGCGCGCCGCGGCCGTCGCGGAAGACGTACCGGTCGCGGGCGGCGGAGCCCGGCCCGGCGTTCAGGGCCTCCTGGAACCACGCGTGGCGGTGCGAGGTGTGGTTGGGGACGAGGTCGACGATCACCTTCAGGCCGAGGCGGTGGGCCTCGGCCACCAGGGCGTCGAAGTCGTCCAGGGTGCCCAGGCGCGGGTCGACGCCCCGGTGGTCCTCGACGTCGTAGCCGCCGTCGGCGAGTTCGGAGGGGTAGAAGGGGCTGAGCCAGAGGGCGTCGACGCCGAGGGCGGCCAGATGGGTCAGGCGCTGGGTGATGCCGCGGAGGTCACCGAGCCCGTCGCCGTCGGCGTCGGCGAAACTGCGCGGATAGATCTGGTAGATGACGGCCTGCCGCCACCAGTGGGGGTCCTTGGACGACAGGTCGGGCGTGGTGGTGCGGACGGTCACGCGGTCTCCTCTGCGATGCGTGCGGGCGACAGCATGAAATCTGTCCAGAACACCGGAAAAGTGAACACGCGCACCGAGCGGAACGGATCGGTCCCGAGGTGACGGAATTGTGCAGACAGGGCAAGGTTTTTGACATCGTCGCAGGTTGACAGCGGTGATCAGCGACGCCCACCATGGCCCTGTCTGCGACTCATGGGAACAATGAGTCCGGCGATTCTTCGACCACTCACCCCCGGTACGGCCGGCCCGCGCGTCTCCCGCTGCCCGCCGCCGTCACCCCGGGTACTGCACACATCAAAAGAGGATCTGCATGTCCATAGCGAGACGTGTCACCGTGCGCCGCCTGCTGGGGACGGGCGCCGCGAGCCTCGCCCTCTGCGCCGCGTCCGTCGCTTCCGCCTCCGGGGCCTTCGCCCACGGCGCGCCGGGCGGCGACGGCTGGGGCTCGGGCGGTGGCTACAAGCCCGGGACGGGCGCGGGCACGGTCACCGAGACCGACCGCTGCCAGTTCTCGCTCGACGGCACGAACTTCTACGACTCGGTCAAGGTCGACCAGCAGAACCTGAAGCCCACCGAGGACGGCAAGGTCCACATCAAGGTCCGCACCGCCGGTGACGCCACCACCTGCACGGCCTCCCTGGCCTCCTACCTCGCCCACGGCGCCACCTTCGCCTCCTCCGGCGAGCAGGTCTTCGTCGACTTCGACACCGTGACGGTCAAGCCGGGGCAGACCGACTCCCTCGACATCGCGGTGCCCGACGCGGGCTGCTTCGCGCAGATCGACCTGTACCGCGGGGCGGTCAAGTACGACGGCAAGCTGGACGCGAACGACGGCGTCGAGCACGGCCCGCTGCCCAAGGGCCCGAACGGCGCGGTCATCAAGGACAAGCTGATCGCCGCCTGGAACGGCGGGACGAAGGACTGCGCGACCGGCACCACCGAGCCGTCCACCGAGCCCGAGCCGTCGGCCTCCGAGTCCACCGAGCCGTCGGACACGGACACGGACGCGCCGGAAACCGAGGCCCCCGCCACGGAGAGCCCGGCCGGGACGCCGTCGGCCGATGCCTCCGCGTCCGAGGCGCCCGCGTCCGAGGCCCCGGCCGGTGCGACCCCGTCCGCCTCCGCCTCCACGTCGGCCGCGGCCCCGGCCGACGCGCCGAACGGCGGCAGCGGCGACCTCGCCGAGACCGGCGCCGACAGCAACACCCTGCCGTTCGCCATCGCCGCGGCGGTGCTGCTGGCGGGCGGCGCGGGCATCGTGGTGGCGACGCGCCGCCGCCGCTCGGCCCGCTCCTGATCCACGGCTCAGCCCGTACGAACGCCCCGGAGAGGTCTCCGGGGCGTTCGCCGTCCACGGGTCTCCAACGGCTCCGTGGGCCCGTATCGGCTCCGCTCGGCTCCGTGGGCCCGCATCGGCTCCGCTCGGCTCCGTGGGCCCGCATCGGCTCCGCTCGGCTCCGTGGGCCCGCATCGGCTCCGTTCGGCTCCGTGGGCCCGCATCGGCTCCGCTCGGCTCCGTGGGCCCGTATCGGCTCCGTTCGGCTCCGTGGGCCCGTATCGGCTCCGCTCGGCTCCGTGGGCCCGTATCGGCTCCGTGGCCCCGCTCGGTCTCGCTCGGCTCCGCGGTTCCTACGGCCCTTCCACAGCCGTCAGATACAGCTTCACGTACCGCTCCACGTCGACGCCGAGGGCCACGTCCACCAGCGTCTGTTCCCGTCCGCTCCCGTGGATCTCGGACTCGCCCGGGCGGGCCCTGCGGTCGACGATCGTCTGGCCGCGCGTCGGGCCGGGGGCCAAGGACACCTCCACGGGCAGCAGCTGGGTGGTCAGGCCCTCGGGGTCGACGACCGCGCAGACCGCACCCGCGTCACCGAGACCACCGCCGGGCTCCGTCTCGCCGGTGACCGGGCCGCGGTGGGCGAGCAGCTCGCCGGCGAGCCGGGCGCCCGGCTCGGAACTGCCCCGCAGCCGCGCCACGTCCGCCCCCGGGACGACGACCTGCTGGAACACGTCCAGCCCGTACATGGTCATGGGCACCCCGGCGGTGAGCAGGACCGCCGCCGCCTCCGGGTCGTGCCAGACGTTGAACTCGGCGACCGGCGTGGCGTTCCCGGTGGCCACCGCGCCGCCCATGAACACGATCCGCTCGATGTTGCGGGTGACCTCGGGGTGGGTGCGCAGCAGCAGGGCGATGTTGGTCAGGGGCGCCGTCGGGATGAGGGTGACCGGGCGCGGGGAGGCGAGGATCTCGCGGCGCAGCAGCGTCACCGCGTCCACGTCGGCCGCGGTGCGGGCGGGAGCGGGCAGGCCGAGGTCGCCCATGCCGTCCTGCCCGTGAACGTGCCGGGCGGTGCGCACCGCCTCGATCAGCGGGCGCTCGGCGCCCCGCGCGACGGGGACGGCGGGGGCGCCCGCCTGCTCCAGCACGGTCAGGGTGTTGCGGACGACGCCGTCGACGTCGGTGTTCCCGGCCACGCAGGTGACCGCGCGCAGGTCCAGGCCCGGGTGGCGGACCGCGAACAGCAGGGCGAGGGCGTCGTCGATGCCGGTGTCGCAGTCGATGATCACCGGGATGGGCTGTTCGGTCGTCACGGCCGGGGCTCCTTCCACCGTGGCCACGGGACCTGGCGCCCGCGGCACCTCCTCCGTGACCTTACGCGGACGTGTCCTCACGCGGGTCCCCACAGCTCTCCTCCCCGGTCCCGTGCCCGTTCGGCGACCCGCCGCAGCAGTTCCGCGCCGGACACCTCCCCCGGCCGCCGCCCGTCCCGCAGCCGTACGGCCACCCGGTCGCCGGCGGCGGCCTCCCGCTCCCCGATCACCGCCTGGTACGGCACGAGCCGCGCCGCCCGGATCCGGGCGCCCAGGGTGCCCTGCCCGGGCCCGGCGACCTCGGCCCGCAGCCCCAGGGCGAGGGCCTCGCGCACCAGCCCGTACGCCCGTTCCTCCTGCGCCTCGCCGACCGGCAGCACCACCAGCTGCACGGGCGCCAGCCACACCGGGAAGGCGCCGCCGTGTACCTCGATCAGGTGCGCGACCGCCCGCTCCACGCTGCCGACGACGCTGCGGTGCACCATGACCGGCCGGTGCCGGCGTCCGTCGGCACCGGTGTACCGCAGGCCGAAGCGCGCGGGCTGGTGGAAGTCGACCTGGACGGTGGAGAGGGTGGTCTCGCGTCCGGCGGCGTCCGCGATCTGCACGTCGATCTTGGGTCCGTAGAAGGCGGCCTCCCCCTCGGCGGCCTCGTACGGCAGCCCGTCCGGCGCCTTTTCCAGCTCCTCTTCCGGCTTCTCTTCCGGCGCCTCTTCCAGTGCCTCCTTCAGCAGGGCGGTGGCCCGCCGCCACAGTTCCGGATCGGCGACGTACTTGCCGCCGGGACCCGGCAGGGAGAGCCGGTAGCGGGCGGCTCGGATGCCGAGGTCGGCGTAGGCGCGGCGGATCAGGCCGAGCGCCGCCCGGACCTCGCCGGCCGCCTGCTCGGCGGTGCAGAAGACGTGCGCGTCGTTGAGGTGGATGGCCCGCACCCGGGTCAGGCCGCCGAGCACGCCGGAGGGCTCGGAGCGGTACATGGCCCCCAGCTCGGCGATGCGGAGGGGCAGTTCGCGGTGGCTGCGGGCACGGGAACGGTAGACGAGGGCGTGGTGGGGACACAGGCCGGGGCGCAGGACGACCTCCTCGGCGCCCAGCCTCATCGGCGGGAACATGTCGCCGCGGTACAGGTCCCAGTGCCCGGAGATCTCGTACAGCTCGCGTTTGCCGAGGACCGGCGAGTACACGTGCCGGTACCCGGCGCGCAGCTCCGCCTCGCGGACGTACTCCTCCAGGGCGTGGCGGACGACGGCGCCGTCGGGCAGCCAGTACGGCAGCCCCGCGCCCATCAGGGGGTCGGTGTCGAACAGGCCGAGGTCGCGGCCGAGGCGTCGGTGGTCGTGCACGGTGGGCTCCTCACATGCCGGGTACGGGGAGGGCGAGCACCACACGACGAAGCCCCGGGCGCTCGCCCCGGGGCTTCGGATGCCGAAAGATCAGCCGTCAGCGCGCCGGGACACTCTCCGGCGTCGTCGTCGAGAACGGGCGGACGGGCGCGACGGGCGCGACGGGCGCGACGGGCGCGACGGGCTGCATGGGTCGACGGTAGCGGCCGGGCGGCGGGAGCACGACGGGTTTTCCCGGGGCGGCGGGCGTACGCGCCGGGGGTGCCGGGGGGCCGGACGCGCCGGGGGTGCCGGGGGGCCGGACGCGCCGGGGGTGCCGGGGGGCCGGACGCGCCGGGGGTTCTGGGCGTGTCCGGCGTCGTGCCCTCGCGGTCTCCGCGGCCGTCTCACCCGGACGGCCCCGCGCGCTGGTGGGGGGCCGGGTGTGGTGGTGCCGTGGAGGAGCGAACCGGTCTTGGACGGCTCTTCAGGAGGCACCCCGATGACCCATCCCCCGGCCGTCCGCCCCTTCGCTGTCGCCGCCCTCTCGGTGGCCGTCCTGCTGACCGTCGCCGCCTGCGCCGCCGACGGCCGGGGAGCGCCCCGCCCGTCCGCCACCTCCCCGGTGGCGGCCCGGACCGCGGTCGCCGAGCCGCCGCCCGCCGCGCCGCCCGCCCTCACCGAGGACCAGGCCCGGGCGGCCCTGATCACCGAGGCGGACCTCGGGACGCCGTGGGTGCCGACGCGCGGCACCGCGACCTGGCGGGACGAACTGCTCAAGGCCACCGCCGACGTGCCCGACTGCGGACACCTCCTGGACGCCCTCTACACCGAGGACGTCCTCGGCGGCGACGCCCCGGCCCCGCGCGCGGTGACCGCCCTGGACGACGCCTACGACGGGGCCCAGCTGCACTACCGCGTCACCGCCCACCGCGCGGCGGACGTGGACCGCGTCCTGGCCCGGCTGGGCGCGCTCCCGGACACCTGCGCCCGCTTCCGGGCCGTCGGCGCCGGCGGGGACGTCCGCCCCGTGCAGGTCACCGGCATCCCACTGCCGGACGTGGGGGACGCCCGGCAGGGTCTGCGCGTGACGCTGAGCGGCCGGACGGCCGACGGCGGTCCCGCCCTCCTCACCGTCGACCTGGCCGCCGTCCGCGTCGGCGACGACGCGATCACCCTCACCCACGGCGGCCTCGGAGAGGTGTCGGGTGAGGCGACGTGGCGGGCGGTGGAGGCCGGGGCCCTGCGGCTGGCGGAGGTACGGAGGCTGGGGCGGGTGCAGGTGTAGGGCGGGGCAGGGGCGGACGACCGGACGGGCGGAGGACCGGACGGGCGGACAGCCGGTGGACGGACGGCCGGTGGACGGACGGCCGGTGGACGGACGGCCGGTGGACGGACAGCCGGTGGACGGACAGCCGGTGGACGGACAGCCGGTGGACGGACAGCCGATGGACGGACGGCCGATGGACGGACGGCCGATGGACGGACGGCCGGTGGCGCCGTGTGATCAGCGCCGGTCGTGGCCGTGGGGGAGGAACCCGGCGGACGCCTTGCTCACGACGTCCACCCCGCGCACGCCGTACGCCGTACACCGTCCCGGCCTCCTCCTCCGCGCTGTTCCTCGCGCAGTCGGTGCCGTGGTCGCCGGGGCCGAGGTTCGGCTGGCCGGCGACCTCGACGGCGTCGCAGCCGGCGACCTGCCCGTGGTTGCCGAACTTCACCTTGTCGTCGTCGGCCGCCTGCGCCCTCGATGTCCCCGGCGCCCGCGTGCCCTCCGGACCGTGTGGGCACGCGGTCCTACCGGTCCCGCTCGAACCGCTCCCGGTGCGTCACCACGTCCCGGGCCACGTCGTGGGCCGTGCGGCCGTGGGCGAAGGCGTGGGCGCGCAGGCGGGCCAGGGCCTCGTCGGCGCCCACGCCGAGCTGGGCCATGATCATGCCGACGGCCCGGTAGACCTCGTCGTGCTCGGCGGCCAGGCCGCTCAGCCAGGGTTCGCCGCCCTGGGCGTCGTACTCCTCGCCGTGCGGCAGCGCCATCAGGGCCACCGTCATGACGGCGGCCACGAGGCGCGCGGTGTGCAGCTGGGGGCCGGTGAGGGTGCCGGGGGTGTCGCGGTAGAGATCGAGGGTGCCCACGCACACCGAGTCGTTGCCGAGCGGCAGCGCGTACACCGACCGCACGCCGACGGCCGTGGCGTACTGGGCGTAGACCGGCCAGCGGCGGGCGTCGGGGCCCGTCGTCAGGTCGCGGGCGAGCACGGGGCCACCGGACTCGGCGGCCTGGACGCAGGGGCCCTCCCCCAGCGTCGCCTGGACGTCCGACAGATAGGCGGCCAGATCGCTGCTGGCGCACAGCTGGACGGGGACGCCGTCGCCGCGCAGGGACGCGCTCGCCCCGGTCACCGGCAGCAGCCGTACCGCCACCTCGCACAGGCGCCCCGGAACCTCACCGGGCCCGGCGCCGCCCATGCCCTCGGCGATCGCCTCGGCGGCGTACGTCCGTTCCGCCGGGTCCGGGTACCGTTCGGTGCCGTATGCGGGCGGCCGGGGACCGTCGCCGCCCGGCTCGCCGCGACGGTCGTCGTCCCTGGGACGCACGCCTACCGCCTCCTTCGGTCTTCGCGGCCGGCAACGTCGGCGGCTCCGGGGCAGGACGAGCCGCCACCGACGGCGTCACCTGCCCGGAGACGAGCCCCGACTACCCCTGGCCACAGGGGCGAAACCCGCCCTGCCGCCTTGCCCGTCCGACGCCACCGGCCCTAAGTTCAACCGTGAACCATGTGTGTTCGGCCCGGTGCCGTGCCGAACGCCGCCCCCCGCTCCGTGTCACCCCGCATCACCCCGCATCACCCCGTGTCACCCCGTGTCACCTCTCGCCACCCCCCCACCCCCTGCCGTTCGTCGTCGACCGCCGCCGACCGGCACTTGACCGTCGCTGCGAGGTCGCCGTGCTCGTCCGCACCCGTTCCGCCGAGCGGTACGTCAGAGGTCTGGCCGCCGCCGCCGTCGCCGTGGCCCTCCTGGGCCTGGCGGCCAACGCGGGCCCCGTTCCGGTGACGGACCCCGGCTCCGGCCGCGGCTCCGGATCCGGCTCCGGCACGCACACCGCGTACACGCCCGGCACCTCCGTGGCGGACGGCGCGCCCCGGCGGCCGTAGCGAGGCCGCGCGGTCCGAGACGCCGTCCGGGGTGTGTCAGTGTCGGTCCGGGGCGTCAGTCCGGCAGCGCCTCGCGCAGCTCCTCGTCCAGGGCCCGGGCCAGTTCCTCGTCGCTCGGCGGGCCGGCGCCGAACAGGGGGCCGAGGCGGGCGGTGAGCGTCTGGGTGAAGGCGCCGTACAGCGGGGTGCGCGGGCGGTGCACGGCTCTGCGGAGGGCCGGCAGCAGGATGGGGCGGGCGTACTCGGGCCGGCCGGCGGCGTCGCGGGGCATGCGGTCGGCGCTCTCGCCGGTGGGCGACGCCGACGGGGCGCCGGCGGTCACCGGGCAGCGGACCGTGTCGTCCGTGTAGGCGGAGACCCGGGTGGCCGCGAAGCCCGCGTCGAGCAGGCACCGTTCGCTCTCCCGGCCGGTGAGGTACTCGATCAGCTCGGCCGCCTTGCCCGCCCGCCGGGACGCCCCGGTCACGGCGAGGTTCTGCCCGCCGAGCACCGCCCGGCCGGGCAGCGGGGCCACGCCGAGCTGCCGCCTCGTGAAGGACTGGTACAGCGTGCGGTAGACGGACGGCCAGTGCCGCAGGAACGCGGTGCGGCCGTCGGCGAAGTCGCCGACGGAGGCCGCCTCGTCGGACCGGACGGCGTCGGGGAGGGTGTACGACGCGTCGGTGCGCCGGCGCAGTTCGGCGATCCCCCGGGCCAGTTGCCCGGCGGTGGCGCGGTAGCGGCCGTCCGCGTCGGTGAGCACCAGGTCCGGTACGGCCGAGGCGAACGCCTCCACCGCGTTGACCGTGCGGCCCTCGTAGGCGGCGAGCTGGGTGGTCCAGCCCTGGTCGTAGGCGCCGGGGTCCCGGTCGTCGAGGTCGACGATCAGGGTCCGCAGCCGTTCCCAGTCCAGGCCGGAGCTCAGGTCGGTGTGCTGGACACCCGCCTGCCTCAGGTAGTCGGGCCGGTAGTAGAGCAGCCCGACGTCGCTGTTGAAGGGCACCGCGTACACCCGGCCGTCCCACCGGGCCGTGCTCGCCACGGACGGGATGACGTCCCCGTCGACCAGCCGCTCGGGCAGCGGGCGGACCAGGCCCGCGGCGGCGAACTCCGGCACCCAGGTCACGTCCAGGTTGACCACGTCGTACCCGGCGCTGCCGGACTGCAGGGCGCCCAGCAGCTGGCTGCGCTGCTCGTCGGCGCTGCCGGGGAGCTCCACCAGACGGGCGCGGTAACCGGTGCCCTCCCGCTCCTGACGGACGTTCCAGGCGTCGATGAGCCGCTGGCGGACGCCGTTCTTGCCGGTGACGTCCCGGCCGCTGGCGACCACGATGTCCCCGGGTTCGTCGGCGGTGGCGGACGGTGAGGTCTGCGGGCCGCCGCCCCCGTCACCGCCCCCGCCCCCGCCGCCGGTGCAGGCGGCGAGGAGCAGCAGGGCGGCGAGCAGCGCGACGAACCGCCGCGGCGCCGCGGCACGGAATCCGCGCGGCGCCATCGCGCGGAGCCTGTGCAGCACCACCGCGCGCAGTCCGTACGGGGCCGCTGAGCGACGTGGTCCGTACGAGGCTGCTGAGCGACGTGGTCCGTACGGGGCCGCTGAGCGACGTGGTCCGTACGAGGCCGCTGAGCGACGTGGCCCGTACGAGGCCGCTGAGCGACGTGGCCCGTACGAGGCCGCCGGGCGTCGCCGTCGTGGTGTCGCCGCACCGGCCGCGGGTCCCCCGGTCATGCGTCCTCCCCCGTTCCCGTGCGCGCCACCTCGTCGTGCAGGGCGGCACCGAGGTCGTCGTCGGCGTCCAGGCAGCGGCCACCGCCGGCCGCGGAGACCGCGGCGTCCGGCTTGCCCCGGTCGCAGCCGCCGCCCGCCAGCGACACCATCGTCACCGGCACCCGTGCCGCGCGGGACAGGTCGCGGACGTCGTCGAGGCGGTCGCCGGTGAGGCGGCCGGCGTCCTCGTCGTCGGTGATGAACACGATCAGCTGGGGGCGCTGGTCGTCGGCGCCGCGCCGCTGCATCTCGTCGAGCGCGGCGCGCAGCGCCCCGTACGGGTCGGCCTCGGCGTCCCGGACGCGGGCGAGGCGGTCGATGTCGCGTTCGGCCTCCGCGCGGGAGTGCCGGGCCAGGGGCAGCAGGGTGTCGTAGGTGTCCTCGCCGGTGCCGTACACCGCCCACACGCCGTACTCGTCGCGGGGGCCGAGCCCGCCCAGGGACTGTTTCAGCAGGCCGGGGCCGCCACTGGGCCCCTCCCACAGGTCGGCCATCGAGCCGGAGCCGTCCAGCAGGAACAGCACCCTGCCGGGCCCGTTGGCGCCCCGGTAGCCCGCCAGCGCCGCCTCCATCGCGTCCCGGCCGGCGGGCTCGGTGAGCGGGAAGGGGTCGCGCAGCACCCCGTCGGCGACGTCCCCGGTGTCCAGCAGCGGCCGGTCGCCGGTGGCCGCGCGGAACCCGTCCCGGCCGAACACCTCCTGCCCCCGGTCCCCCAGGAGCCAGGACCGGAAGCCGTCGGCCGCCGCGTCGCGGTCGTCCTCGTCCCGGTCGGCGCCCTGCCAGCGGACGCGGACGAAGGTGGGTTCGAGGCCGGGCACGTCGATGGGGTACTGGGCGCTGCGCGGGGTGCGCCGGGCGCTGTCGCAGCCGAGGCCGCTCTTCATCAGGAACTCGGGGACGAGGGCCGCGGTGCGGTCGTCCACGGCGTCGTCGTCGGGCAGCGTGCACAGCAGGTCGGCGGCGGTGGGCGAGGGCGGGCCCGGCTGGTCGACGCGGCGTTCGGCACGGCCGGGGTCCCATGGGTCGGTGTGGTACAGGCCGGTCGTGGCGAGCAGCCCGGTGGTGGCGAACTCGGGGTCGGGGCGGTGCACCGCGGCGTCCTCGTGGCGGGCGCGCAGGGCGTCGATCATCTCGTTCAGCGTCGGGCCGCGGCGTTCGTCGAGCCGCTCCGCGGCGAGGTCCTGCGGCACGGCCAGCACCACCGGGGAGTAGGCGAGCGGTTCCCCGTCCGGTTCGAGGGCGGCGACGGCGTCCGTGTCCTGCCCGGTGGTGACCCGGCCGGCGTCGGCGCGGGAGGCGGGTATCCACACGTCCGGCTGCGGGCCGACGTCGCGCTGCGGGTTGACGTCGTCGTCGTGCGGTTCCTGCCAGGCGCCGGTCTGCCCGCGCAGGGCGGCGACCGCGTCGGCGGCTCCCGCGCTGTAGACGGTGATGCCGCTGCGGCGGCAGCCGTCGCCGGTGGTGTTCTCGTCCGAGGTGAGGTAGGCGTCGGCGGCGGCCCGGACGGTCGGCTCCAGGTCGGGGTCGGTCAGCACGCGCAGCTCCAGGGCCGGTGCGCAGGGGGCGCGGTCGCCGGCGACGACGGCGGTGACGCCGTACCAGCCGAGGCCGGCGGCGGCCAGGACGAGCAGGGCGGCGACGGCGCGGGCGACCGGGCGGCGGCCGGGGCGCGGGTGTCCCGGCCGTGCCCGCAGCCGGGCGCCCACGGCGGCGGCCCCCCTCCCCGGCGCGGCGATCAGGGCCGCCCACGGCGACCGGCGCGGGGGTGGGGATGGTGGGGGCGGCGGGGGCGGCGGGGGTGCCGTCCGGGTCGCCAGCAGCACGTCCTCGCCGGGTTCCGTACGGCTCTGCGGCTCCCAAGGATCACCGCGCACCGTGCGGTGGCCGCCCGCGGCCATCCGTTCCCGCAGCCGGTCGGCGAGGTTCCGGAACGTCAGCTCCTCCCCGCTCTCCAGGAGCGTCACGAGCTCCCCGGTGAACGGCGTCGGCGTGTGCGGGGCGCCCGCGTCGATGCGGTGGTTGGCCTGCACGCTCATCAGCAGCAGCACGCGCCGCTTGTCGCGGGCGGTGAACGTCTCCCAGATCCGGGCGGCGTTGCCCGCGAAGCAGCAGTCCAGGACGATGACGATGCGCCGGGCGGGGCTGGTGGCGAGGACCGTCAGAACGGTGGTGAACATCTCCGCGCCGGGGAACACGGCATGTCCGCCCGCGACGACACGCGCGTTGCGCATCTGCAGGAACAGCTCGTCCCCCGCGCTGGGGATCGCCCCGTGCCCGGCGAAGTACAGCAGCAGCAGGCCGTCGGCCTCCTTGGCGGTGGTGCCCAGCGTCCGGCTGAAGTCGTCCAGGGTGGGCGAGGGCAGCACCGTGATCTCGTGCTCGCCGAACACCCCGCCCCGCCGCAGCGCCTCGCGGAGCCGGTGCAGGTTGTGCCGGACGGCGGGCAGGTCCCCGGGCACGCCGTCCGGAGGCCCCGTGACGTCGTACTCGGACACCCCGGCCAGCAGCGCCCGGTTCACCAGCCCACGCGGGTCGAAACCGGCCACGGGGTTACCTGTCGTCGAGGTTCACCGGATCGACACGGCCCTCGGGCGGCTCGCCGTCCTCCACCTCGCGCCGGTTGGCCCGCCAGGCCTGCACGGCCGCCTTGACCTGGTCCAGCAGTTCCCGGAAGACGACGGAACCGGCGCCGCCGACCAGCGCCACGACGATCTCCATGCCGATGCCCATGGGGGCGCCGGTCTCGTCGGCCCGGCTCCGTTCGTGGATCCGCAGCTCGCCCGCGCGGATCAGCTCCTCCAGCGGTTTCTCCCGCTCCAGCCACTTGCGCAGGGCACCGATGTCGCTCTCGCTCGCGGTGCCGTCCAGCCGGATACGGATACCCTGCGTGGTCACTCCGTCCCCCTCCGCCATAACTCACCATCATGGCACCGGAGTCACGCACAGGGGAGGGTCCGTACGCCGTCGTCACCGAGCGTGCGCGGGCGCGTGCGCAGGGGTGTCACCGGCGCCCGGTGCGGTGCGGTCCGGAGCGGTGCGGCCCGGCACGGCACGGTCCGGAGTGGTCCGGTGCGGTGCGGCACGGCACGGCACGGTCCGGAGTGGTCCGGAGCGGTGCGGCCCGGCACGGCCCGGCACGGCGCGGTCCGGCACAGCGCGGCACGGCGCGGCCCGGCACAGCGCGGCCTGGCGCGGGTCAGGGCTGGGTCTGCAGCCGGTCCAGCTGCTGGCGCACATGGTCCAGCGCGCCCTGCCGGCGGCCGGGCACCCGGCCCCGCAGCTCCGCGAGCGCGGCGCCGAGCTCCCGGGCGCGGGACGCGTCGCGGATGCGCGCCCACTGGTGGTGGGCCCGGTCGGCGGCGGCCTCGACGGCGGGCGCGTCGGCCGCCTGGCCGGCGTTGAGCCGGGTGGTGGCCACCACCAGCCAGGTACGGCAGCTGCGCACCGGGTCCCCGGCGAACATCGCCAGGTCGGCGCGGACCTCGGCCCAGTGCAGCGCCTCCTCCGACGCCGCGCCGTACGCCTGCCGGGCGGCGCGCTCGTGGTGCGCGGCGAGCGCGTCGGCGTCGGCGTGCCGGCCCGCCTGGACGGCGGCGGTGATGGCGGCGTGCGGATCGCCCGGCACCGGTCCGGGCGCGGTCAGCACCAGGCCGGGCGACGGGCTCTCGGCGGCGGTGCGGGCCAGCGCGTGCTGGTGCAGCTGGTCCAGCGGGGGCCGGTACCCGCTGCGCAGGATCGTCGCCACGCTCTTCATGTACGCCGGCACGGCCACCCCGCGCCGGGCCGGCGGCGGCGCGACGCGGCCGTAGACGGCGTTGTTGCGGCCCGAGTCGAGGGGGTGGGTGCCGAGCCACTCCCAGGTCTCCTGGTCCGCGTGCAGGTCCAGCAGCAGCGTCGTCGCGCCCGCCGGGCGCAGCCGCAGCTCCTCGCGTATCCAGTGCCAGGGCAGGGCGGTGTAGCGGACGGTGGCCGGGGTGGTGCGGGCCAGCGCGAGGTGGGGCAGGCGCTGGCGGCGGTCCAGCTGGAGCTGCCCGGCGAGATAGACGGTGAGCGGGCCGGGGGCCGCCGCGGCGGCGCGCAGCCTGGTGAGCACCGCCTGCGGCTCCAGGGGGTCGGCGAGCTCGACGACGGTCGCGGCCTCCGTGCCGGACAGCACGGAGGGCGGCACGGCGGCGAGGACGGGCAGCACGGAGGCGGCGTCCACCAGGCGTCCCTTGCCCACGGGCGAGGCCGCGAGCAGCAGCACGGTTCCGGGCATGTCCTCCCCCTGTCGGTCACGTGGCGATCACGTACGGCAGCACGGTAACCGGTGCGGCTGCAAAGAGGGGGGCCGAGCGGGGGACGCTCACCCGTCCCGGGGCCGACGGGGGCGCCGTACCGCGAGCCCTCACCCC